>NZ_JBMQUD010000123.1:0-61101 GCF_057359045.1 Adhaeribacter sp. | reverse complement strand
GCAAACTAAAGCTGCGGTTAAAAGACTGGTAACTAAATTCGCGGCGGGCATAGTTGCCCTTTTCGTCGTTTTCTTCGTGTTTGTTTTCTTTCTGAGCCGAAATCAGGAGCATGTTATTATCTAACGCTACTTTAAAGTCTTCTTTGCTCATGCCAGGGGCGGCTACTTCCAGCTCAAAAGCCTCGTTGGTTTCTTTAATATTTACCGCTGGTACCCAGTCATTGCTGTTATTATGATTTAGCGGCCAGTTAAACCAATCCCTTGTTAGCATATCATCAAAAAAAGAAGGGATGGTCGGAAATAAGTTCCGGTTGCTTTTTACTAAAGTTCCCATAATCAAATCCTCCTTTTTATTTTTAACTAAACCAATAGCTTAAAAAGCTAAATGGTTTAATACAAATGCTTTGCCAAGCCTGTTTTCTGAAATATTGACAGAAATTAAGTTTATTTCGGACGAATATTTCTGAAAAAATTTCAGCCTGGTTCAGCAAATAAATGGCTGTTCATATCCTGCAGGGCTTACCTCAAGCAAAATTGACAGCTGTTTCAGAAAGGTGAAATGGTGGGAGCAGTTAGGATAACCATTTTGCCCAATTACCATAACGGGCAGGTAGGTGCTCTGTTAGTTAATATATTTTACTGAAAAGAAAAGGTGAGCTTACGGGCTCACCTGGTTTTCTGCAGGCTTACGGGCCTGGTTGGCTATTTTTTTGCCTGAACTTACGGGTTCAGTAGGGGAAATAGAGAAATAAGCTTACGGGCTTACTTTTGTAATTAGGGTAAACTTACGGGTTTACGCAATTTTAAAAGGAACTTACGGGTTCCCTTTTTGTAATAACCAGATGAACTTACGGGCTCATCTTTTTAAACAATAGCGGGCTTACGGGCGCGCTTACTTTATTAGGGGAAAAGGCAGGTGTTAGGTTATTTGGTCTCGGCTTTTATTTCTTTTAGGGTGGCCAGTTCTGACAACAGCACATAACCGGCTTGGCCGTTTACTGTAACAATACCCCATTGAGCATTATGCTTGCGCACAAACGTAATCCGGTGGGTTGGGTTAAGGGTTTGCAGCACCGCGGTAGAAGTAGCCGCTTGCTGAAACATTTTTACGTTTTCGTGCCGTACCTGGGCCGCAACGGTTGGGTTAGGGGCGGCCATGGTAAAGCCTACTTGTACTAAAAGAGCCAGGGTAAAAATTATTTTTTTCATAGTTTTAGCGCATTGATATTACAGAGCTTAAATATTTTTTAATTTAAAAGCCTTGGTAAGCGGCTTCGCTTAATATTTATGCAACGGCCGTGCCAATTCTATAAATGCTGCTAAATCCTTTAAAACGGCTGTTTTAGCCCGATAATTCTTTTAAAAACGTCCGTATCCGAACGGTACCGTTCGGTAGTAGAACAACTTTATATTGATTAGGTAATTATTTTAGGGTGTTTAACAGGCAGGCGGTTTGGCCGCTCCGTGTATGCTGGTGCAACTGTACGCTAATGCGCTGGCCGCCTTTTGGGTGAGCGGAAATATTTTATTGCCGAAATTTTATTTAGGCGATTGATTGCCGGAATTGTTCGGGAGTTTGGCCGGTGTGTTTTTTAAAAAAACGGGCAAAGTACGAATTGTCAAAATAGCCGAGTTCGGCGGCTACCTGGGTTATGGTTAGGCCCGAGTGCGTAAGCAAGCGGCGGGCTTCCAGCAATAAACGCTCCTGTAATAATTCCAAAGCCGATTTTCCCCAGGTTTTTCTACTCATATCGTTTAGTTGGCGCGTACTCAGGTGCAGTTTTTCGGCGTAAAAGCTTATGGGCTGGTGCTGTTTAAAGTGCTGCTCAAACAAATTCTGCAAGTGTTCCGGGGCCGGGTACATGGTGGTAGTAGCAAAAACTGCAGGGCCGCAGGCCATTTCGTAAATCCGGCTTAAGCTAATAAGTAAAATATGCAGGTAACTGCCCACGGCTTCTTCCCAGTAACGCGACCGGTTGCGGTGTTCCTGTGCTATATTCCGGAAAAGCGTATGAATAGCCGGAGCCTGGCTGGGCGTGAGCATCAGTAAAGGTTTAGGCCGCAACGTATTAAAAAACGGGAACCGGTATATTTGGTGCTGCGGAAAGCAAAGCCGGTAAAACTCGTCGTTGAAAAATAAAATAAAGCCGGTGGTATCGGCCGATAGCTGCCAGGCATGCACCTGCCCCGGCCGGAGAAAAAAGATGGCCCGCGGACCAACCGGGTAAGTATTGAAGTCGATGGTGTGGGTGCCGGTGCCCTGGATAAACAGCAGAATAAGGTAAAAATCGTGTTTGTGCGGCTTCTGGATAAACGTATGCTGCTGTAAATGGCTCTCAATCCGATTCAGGTAAAAACCGGGTCCTTGTCCGCTTGCCTGCGTGAAATCCTGAATCTGGTATATAGGTAATAGTTCTTCCGGCATTTTAGGCAATAGTAGCACCTCGCCAAAAATACAGAAACAATTATTACCTGCGCGCTAAAACCTTACTTTTTCGGTATTAAAGCGCAAGGTCCTTCGTACCGGATAAAAATATTAATCCACAGCGCCCGCGACAACCGGAAAGTAACGGGTAATAGCCCTATGGCCACCGCCAGTACAACCCCGGCCACCATGAGGGTGGTTATTTCGTCTACCAGAAAATACAAAACTACTAAAACGCCTAAAAATATTGCAGTACTAAAAGCAAAGCTCACGTACATGGCCCCGTAATAATAGCCGGGCTCGGGCTCAAAAGTTTGGCCGCAGCAAGGGCATTGGGGGTACATATCGGCAAATTTACGGCTGTATAAGGTGCCCGGTACAAACATATTGCCTTCGCGGCAACGCGGACATTTAGCTGCTATAATAGTACTTAATAACGATCTTTTCCTGTGTTCCATAATATAAAAGCACTTTATGGCTTATACTCTATTACGGCACAAAAGTATTACTAATACCGCACCTTTTTACCGGACAGAAACTACAAAGTATAGCACTATCCGGCTGGTTTTTGCTTACCGGTTAAAACTTAAATTGGAGGCGTAAAAGATGTTAAAAATATATTACTTTTAAGCCGTGGCCCAACCGGTGCCGTAAAAATTTAATCTGTATGAAGTCTAAATTGCTGGCGTATCTGTTGTGGTTCTTTCTGGGGTTTCTGTCGTTGCACCGGTTTTACCTGGGCAAAGTAGGTTCCGGCATTTTGTACCTGGTTACTTTTCAGTTATTCGGGATTGGCTGGCTAATAGATGCTTTTTTACTTAGTGGCCAGGTAGATAATTACAACAACAGTCGCCGGATTGAGCAACTGGAGCGGCGGGGCTATCGCTAGCGAAAGATCCGGTCTTAAACAGCTTTACTTCTGTAATCCGGTAATAGCCGTTTAAACTTCTTCGGCCGCGTCTATAATATCGGCTACGCGGCCAATTTGCCCGTCTTGGAGGCGCACTTTTATGCCCCGCGAATGAAAGGCCGCACTAGTAAGAATATTTTTTACCACACCGCGGGTAAGTTTGCCGCTCCGCTGATCTTTTTTCAAAATAATATCAACTAACAAGCCTGGGTAAATGTCTTTTCGGTTTTGCCCGTTCATAATTTTTCTAGTTGTTTAGCTTATAATTTTAGGCGGTCTTGCTGTTCGTACAAAGATAATCCGTAAGCGGTAGCCAATACGTAAACTAACTGCGTACCGGCCGTGCCCCAATCTTCTTTCAGGGTGGTGCCAAATAACAGCGCTGCCAGCACCAAACCGCATAGTATTAACCCGTAACGGCCTAAGCGGCCACCCGCCAGAATTAAAATGCCCGCCAGCAATTCTAAAATAGGTAACACAATTAAAAAGAATTTAACCAGCGGTGCCGGCAATACGGTTCCCTCGAAACCAGCGGCCATTTTGGTGGCAAATGCATTTAATTTAGGCAGCCGTACCAGGCCGTGCATCAGCATGTTAATGCCTAATCCTAATCTTAAAATAAATAATGCCGAAAAGGTCTGAAATATTTTAGCCATAGGTTTTGCCTGCGTTTCCGGGCTTAAAGTTAACCAATTATCTTACACGAAAGGCATGCCCCTGCTAACCCCTTGCTTTAACCGCTATTTTAGAAATAGTAATACTGCTAAATTCTGCGCCGTCTTACGCTATAGAAGCATTTGCCGGTATAATTAATAAATAAGAAAGGGACGTACTTTTTAGTACATCCCTTTCTGTTTAACCGAATAAAGCAATTTACCTGGGTTTAGCGCTTGATTTTTGCTGCCGCCAGGTTTTGGTAAGTGGCTGGCCGGGTTAATTCCGAATGCAATACATAACCTACTTCTTCGTCCACGGTTACAATAGTCCAGAGGTTGTTGTACCGGCGTACTATTTGCAAACGGTCGGCGGTGCTCAGGTTGCGGATAACTTTCGTGGATGTGCCGGGCTGTTGGTACATTTGTACATTTTCCTGCCGCACCTGCGCGGTAAGAACTTGTTTATCGGTGGCTGTGGCACAAACAACTTGTACTAATAAGGCAAGGGTAAAAATGAGCTTTTTCATAGTTTTAGTTTTTTAGATGGCGTTTAATTATTTTTTTTCATGTTTTATTTTGACCTCAGAACTTAGCCTGGTTAAAGCAACAATTCTGGTTAATGGCTTCGGGATAGTATTTACAACCGTTGTGCCAGTTTTAAAAAGGCCTGAATGCCTTTAAAAAGGCACTTTTTGGTGCATCATGGCCTTAAAACTGTTCATAACCGGACGGTGTCGTCCGGTTATAATACAACAAGAAGAGTAGAAATAATCGGGTAGGCGGTTGGGTTAATTAGCAGGGATAAAGCAGCCGGAAAGAGCTGGATATAAAAATGCTGGCCTGCTCCTAAACGAAAGAAGCAGGCCAGGAAATTTTCAGGGATAAAAAAACTATCGTCTTATTTCTATTCTTCTAACCAGGCTTTCTATGCCATCCGACACCTGCAGGTAATAATACCCATTGGGGGTAGCTTGCAAATCAAAATCTATCTCATACATAACGTGGCTCTTGGCCACTACCGTAGACGTTACCAGCTTGCCATTGCTGTCGTAAATAACAAAAGTGTAATCTTTGTCTTTCCGGTTTTCCAGTTTCACTTTTAATTGGCCGGGGCTGGGGTTCGGATAGGCAATCAGCACAATACCATCTTGCGGCACATCATCTACATATACCAATACTGTTTGCTGCACCGGCTCGGCCGCTAAATAATTTTCATTGCCTGCTTGGCTGGCTTCTATTATTACCTGGCCTTCGCCGGTAAAAGAAAGCAGATTGCCCGTTAAACTTCCCGGACCCGATACTACCCGATAAGCTACCGGTAAACCAGCCGAAGAAGTAGCCGATAAAGCTAAATTTGTATTGGCTTTTACTGGTGCGGCAGCGGTAAACATAAGGGTTTGTGAAGCTTTATTTACTTCAAAAGTTTGGGAGGCTGTAACCGGAAAATATCTGTTGTCGCCGGCCTGACTGGCCTGTACGGTAACCGTACCCGCTCCTGTAATGGTCAGGAAGCCTTCTTCGTTAATGGTGGCCGGCCCGGAAGAAACTACCAGGGTAACTGGCAAACCAGAGCTCGCGCTGGCGATAAACTGAAAAGGTTCGTCGCCGTAGGTTACATCGGTTAACTGGCCAAAACTAATTTCCTGGGTTTTTCTTTGGAATAATTCCCATTCGGCAAACTGGGTGTTGTTGTTATTACCGTTCAGAGTAATATTCAGGCGGTAGTAAATAAACGATTGTGTGTTATCCGGAATACTAAAGGTGCGGGTAAGCGAGCGGGTCGGGAAATCTTCATTTGTGCGGGTGTCCAGGCGGGTCCAGGTAGTACCGTTATTAGAGCCTTGTAAGTTCCAGTCTTTGGGGTCGCGCTCTTCTGAATCAAAGCCCGAAGTAATGGTATAACTGGTTACAATGGCCGGCACAGCCGATTGGTACTGCACCCACAAAGCTTTTCGGCCATTCTGGTAATATTTGGTATTATAATCATTGTCGATTATTTTCTCAAAATTCTCGTCGGGGCGGTTACTTACATACTGTGCTGTTAAAACGCCGCCATTATCAGTTATATCAAAAGCTTCCAGGTCGGCTTCATTCCCAGTGCCAGTGCCGTTAGCTATTGGCGGTTCGGCAACCAGCTGTTGCGTTCTCGCCCGTAAGGGTATCCATAAATTACCTTGTAATTGTTCGGGCACCACAATATTATTTACGGCCTGCTCGCCCAAACGCTCCCGCAATTGCTGTAAATAAAGGCTGCGCAGCGGCACATGGGTACCCCAGCTTTCCCAGTAACCAGTATTTTCTTGTTTTAACCCAATGCAGCCAATACCCCAGTTGCGGGCCGTGGGTGGGCTCTCTACTTCAAAATCGCTTTTATAAGATTGGCAGTTCCAGAACATGGTTTGGGCACCCGCCCAGCCGTGACCCGTACCGGACGCTTCCCGGTTTTGCACCCGTATTTGCCCGCCGTACACATTATCAAATAATAAACCGGTGGCCCAGCGGTGGTGCGGTCCAATGTCGGCCTGGGTGTTATCGGAGAAGCAATCCAGAAATACGTTGGGACCGGGTACTTTAGAGCCGGTTACATAATCGTGGCGCCCGCCCCAGGTCATACACCTTTGGAACAAATTACTTGTGCTGTTGCTTTCCAGATTAAAGGAATATTTCCGGCTGCCGGTAGTTTGAGATTTTGGATCGATCATGGCGCAATCTTCTATGGTATTAAAGCGCGACATGTTAGAAAGCCGGACCGCAGCGTAACCGAAATATTTGGCTACTACATTTTTTACCCAGCAATTTTCGGCGCGGTTAAACTGAATGGCATTCCAGCCGTGGGCCTCATCGCCACTGCTCCGGAACACCGACTCCAGGCGCATGTTTTCTACGCCCGATTCTGAAATCCGGCCGGTTACGTTAGATTTAAAAACCTCGCCGCCGCCATAAATGGTTTCGATGGGATCCACCACCGGAATATTAAGGGTAATATTATCACCACTTACTGCGGTTATTTTTCTTTCGAACTGAGTAATATAGCCCGAAGCCGTCCAGCCGAATTGAGCCATGTTTAAAACGGTAATCCAGGCTTCGTTGGGTGTTTTTTGCACAACTACGTTGTCGCCAACCTTAAAAGTATGGTTGGCAACCGCAAACGTTTTGGCTCCGGTTGCTACATAAGGCGTGGTAATTCTGGCTTTGCTGCCTGCCACTTCGGCAAAGCCACTCCCGGTTCCCCGCAATTCTATCAGGTTATGCTGCGTTCTTTGGGTAGCCACTAAAACAGTACCACTTACGCCATTGCCTTCGCCCCGCAGCACTACCCCGCCGGTCTGCAGAAACAAACTGCCTTCTACCGGGTAAATACCGGCTTTTAACAAAACTGCCCCCCGGAAACCATTGGCATCGACCGGTAGTGCGGCTACTCTGTTAATAGCTTCCTGAATTAGGGCCCGGCAATCGCCTTCCTGGGCCGAAATGGTTTCTTTTACTGGTAGTTCTGGTAATTTAACCCCGCCGCCCCGGTAACCCGCATTCGAAAAATCCGGCACCTGGTTCACGGCATTGGTCTGCCCCTGGTTGGCGTATAAACTGTACACTAATTTCCCGTTTTGCAGCGAAACCAAAGGGTCTTGCGCCGCCACCGGAAACATAAAAATAAGTAAGGCTAATACGGTAGTAAATAGTTTAAGCATATTTAATTGGTTAGGTGATTGGTGGATAACATTCGTGTAAATAAAATATTTAAGTAGTTAAGGGTAATGGATTGATAATTAAGTCTCATTTTCATCGACTTGAAAAGGCATGTAAATTCAGTTTAAAAGTTTAATATTTTCTCTGAAAGGTTAATGTCGCCCGCAAATCTTTTAATTCTAGCTATTGCGCCGTAAGCAGCTTGTGTATATTTTAAAAGAAATAAACTGTTTGGGTTAAGTATAATTAATTTTATTTAAAATATTTGATTTTCAGCACTTTTGTTTATCTATTCTAAAAGCGGGCTGAAGGCCTTTTATCAGCTCTAAGCCATTGAAATAATTATCCCGGGCAAAAATTACAATTAGCTGCGCAGTAATATCTCTGAATTAAAATCTAGTGGCAGGCTTTGATAAGACTGGGGAAAAGGCTAAAAAAGAAAAATGGGAGAATAAATGCGTTATGTTTTGCTTAACCAAGCCGCGGCTATTCGTAAAACCAGGGTAGCGGCTTACACTAAACCTAAATTACCGGCATGCACGCGTTGTACCAAACACTTATTATACAAGAAATAAAAGAAGAGGTAAAGGACTTTAAAACTTTTAGTTTTCGGGAAGAAGGGGCAAATAAAATCCGGTACGAGGCTGGGCAATATTTAACCTTGGTACTCCGGCAGCCCGGGAGAGAAATTCGAAGATCTTACTCAATTACTTCTTCGCCGGTAATGCCGGAGCCGCTTACCATTGGCATTAAGCGGATACCAAACGGGGTAGTATCGCGGCAAATGATAGATGAGGCCAAGCCCGGCGACGAAGTGCTTACCACCGGTACCGGCGGTTTTTTTACTTTGCCCGCAACTGTTGAGGCCCACAAACAAATATTCCTTTTTGCTGCCGGTAGTGGTATTACCCCCGTTTTCTCTTTAATAAAAACCATTTTGTACGGACATTCTCCGGTAGCCGTTGTTTTAATTTACAGCAACAACTCGCCGGATAGTGCTATTTTTAAAGAAGCTTTGGAAGAACTGGCGGCAAAGTTTCCGGAACGGTTCCGGCTTTTGTTTTTATTTAGTACTAACACCGACTTAAGCCGGGCGCGCCTGCACAAAGATTTGTTAAAATTACTTTTACACCAGGAAGCCATGGCTCCGCCCGAGGAGTTGTTGTGTTATGTTTGCGGGCCTTTAAATTACATGCGTATGTGTACTTATGGCTTGCGCGAAGCCGGGGTACCCGCGGCTAATATCCGGAAAGAAAATTTTAGCACCGATAAACCGGTTGCGCCGGCTTTACCGCCCGACACGGCGGCTTATCCGGTAACCTTAATGTACCGGCAAACCTCTTATCAATTGCAGGTACAATACCCTACCACTATATTAAGAGCCGCTCGCCAGGCCGGTATTACTTTGCCTTATAGCTGCGAGGCCGGCCGATGCGGCAATTGCGTGGCGCATTGCACCGCTGGTAAGGTATGGCACACTTATAACGAAGTTTTAACTGATAAAGAATTAGCGCGCGGGCTGGTACTTACCTGTGTAGGTTACCCGGTGGGCGGACCGGTAGTTTTAAGTATTCCGTAATGCTTCTTCCAAAATCATTAAAATAAAACGGGCAGAGAAGCATTAGCTCCTCTGCCCGTTTTATTTTTTGCCGGTACGCGTTACAAATAAAATATTAAGATTATATAAGTTTCCCTGGCGTGTAAAGCCGGTACTAAATTATTGGTACTGCGGCTTCAGCATTTGTTTAAATTCTTTTTCGAACTTAATTACTTTGGGGCGGCTTACCGATAAAATATAAGAATCGCTGGGGTTAAGCTTATAATAATCCTGGTGGTAGCCTTCGGCGGGGTAAAAAGCCGCAAAAGGTTTTATTTCGGTTACAATGGGGCTGGCGTATTTACGCGCCTCGGTGAGTTGCTTTACGTAATCCTGGGCTTGCTGCTGCTCGGTGCTGTTGCGGTAAAATACAGCCGACCGGTATTGTGTGCCTACGTCCGGGCCCTGGCGGTTGAGGGTAGTAGGGTCGTGGGTGGCAAAGAATATTTGTAGCAGTTCGGGGTAAGTAATTACCTGGGGGTCGTAGTACACCTGCACCGCTTCAGCGTGGCCGGTTTGGCCGGCACTTACCTGGCTGTAGGTAGGTTTCTTTTCAGGGCCGCCGCTGTACCCCGATATTACTCTGTCTACGCCTTTTACCCGTTCAAAAATGGCTTCGGTGCACCAAAAGCAGCCGCTGGCAAAAGTAGCGGTAGCCAGGCCGGCCGTTTGCAGTTCGGTGTCGGTGGGCAGGATAGCGGCTGCTTGCTGGGCCTGCCGGGTAGTAGCATCGGCGCAGCCAAAAAATAAAATTAAATAACTAAGTATAGAAAAATGCGCCAGGCGTATCATGGGTTGTTTAGTTAAAGGTTATAGGGTATTAACCAAATGTACGAGTAAATTAATTCCCGTGGTTTGTGCACCCATACTTTAAAAATAAAAGAGCCGGCACAATTTTGTGACGGCTCTTAATCACCTAAAAATAAAATTTAAGAGGGCTCAAAATATTAAAACCGTTTTAATATTTAGGGCGATAGTTTTCGTCGCGGGTGGGCGGCGGAACAGGTTTAAGATCTTGGTTGGGGTTTATAGCCTTGCCGGAACGGCGCGACATTTTGGTTACAACCAGGTAACCTACCACAAAAGCTATTAGGAGAGAAATACATATAATAAAAACCATAAGGGTAGCAGCTTAATGAGTAAAAAGTAAATAAGCTGTTTACCATGCCCAATAAAGTTCTGTTGTTTTTTAAAGCAAAATACCCGGTTATACGGAGTTGCCGGGTTCGTACATATACGGGCGGAGCTTACCCGGTAGCCATAACTCTCCGTATTTATTGGGGCACTTAATTCGTGAATAAAGTTTGCTTTGCTTCCTGTTCTGAAAATAAAAAAAGGGATATAAAATATATCCCCCTTTCCAACAAACAAACAAACAATTATAATACCTTAAAAGGTGCTTTTGCGACCGGTTTTTGTCATCGCGATATTTTTAACGTCTTTTTTCAAAGTTATTTCGGAAGTTAAAACGTAGCCTACTTCGCCGTTTACCGTAACAATGGTCCAGTTGGCGTTGTGTTTGCGCACTACCACTACTTCGTCGGTGCTTTTCAGTGATTTTAATACTTCGGTTGAAGTGCCGGCCTGGCGGTACATTTTAACATTATCGTAGCTGGCCTGGGCAACTTGTTCGGGCCCGGCGGCAAATACCAATACCGTCTGGATTAAGAAGGCAAGGGTGAAGATGATCTTTTTCATAGCTTTAACTTTTTAGTTTGATACATTTTTTAGGTTTTTTACTCTTGCCCGGGCCTTTGTTACTAAGATGCCTGTGCGTTTACTTTGGTTGCCCGGCCGTTGAATTTTTTATTTTATTTGCCCATATTCTCTATCACACACTTTCCTTTTGCTAAATAGTTACGGCAAACTTTAACTTTTATTAAACAAGCCGTATGCCACAATCCGGCGGTGCCAGGTTTTTATTATTTTCTGTTACCAGGGAATAATACTTGCGCCGCAAGTGTTACTGTACAAATATGAACCAGGAATGGCTTTACAAAAAACGTTAAGGTGTGAATAGCTTATTTTATGCGGTGAACAGCAGTTTTATGCGGTTGAAATGTTCTGAAATCGTACTGGGCTACAAGTTTTTTCCGGAATATTTATAACTAGAGATAGTGCCGGAAGCTCAAAGCTTGTTTTTATTTGTTAAAAAAATATTAAAATAATTTTAATAGCAAAGGCTTAATTAAATGCTAAACAGGCAATTTGTTCGTTTTCGAACAGAATAATGTCCGGTAATATTACAGCTTAAGTTTTACCAGGGCGGCAAGGCATTTAAACAGCAGCATAATTTCCGGCTTATATTCAGACTAATATTTATCTTTATTCCCTACATTCAGTTTTTATTTTTTATGAGATATCTAATCTTATTAATGCTTATCTTTTGCTTACCCTTGGCTACCATGGCCCAGGTAGGCAGCGATAATGACCCACGTACCCATTTTATTGGGTTAATGAACGGGCAGAAAGTTTATGCCAAGCGGGTTCAGCTCAAAAATCCTTTTTTAAAAGGCAGTTACTTCTTACTCGACGACACCTTGCGCTACCCCCTGAATAGTGTAAGGTATTACCAAAACGATAATGGCTATTTTCTGCGCATTTCTAACCCTTATGATCGCGATGATTTTGCCAAACGTACTATTAGTGGCCGTATTTCTAAATATTATGTGTCTAAAACATATTATAACAATATGTATGGTCCGTACGGCGGCTATGGTGGCTATGGCTACGGTGGTTTTGGAGGATACGGCTGGGGGATGCCTTCATCGCGCAATATTTACTTTTTTAGCAAAGACGATGGCGAGTTGCAAAATTATAATTTTAATAATTTGCGCGAAGCCATGGCCGATAACCCCGGTAGCGTAGAATTATTAAACCAATACCGGCGCGGTAAATATGTAGATACGGGGGTTACAATTGCCGGAGCCGCTATTTTAATTTACGGCATGACCCAAACGTTTAAAAATTACCAGAACCAGAACGGACAGAGCGGCGGAGTGCACCCTACGGTATATGTAGGCGCCGGAGTAATTAGTTTACCGTGGCTAACCGGGCTGTTTAAAAAAGATAAAATTACCCAGGCGGTAGAACTATATAATTACAATACCCGGGAGCAATAAACCTGGCAACCGCAATATTTAATAAAAAACCAGCTCTTACCGGGGCTGGTTTTTTTATGCCGATCATCCCGGCAATATATTTAAGGGCTTGTACATGGATATAAGCTTTAAACCTTATTTGGCCCAGCGCTAAAATTAACCCCAATATCTACTGCTAAGCGGGTAAAACCGCCTGCAATAGCGTGGCTTAGTACTTTTAGCGGCGGACAATATCCAGACAAATGAAGTTGCATCGATTAAAATAAAGTAAGTACTATACCACAACCCTGGTAAAAAGAGTTTTATAGTTAAACTTAACTGCGGGTAACTTTGCCTTTAAAATCCCAGTGGCTTTTGGTAATGGTTACACCGTCGGGCGCATATTGTAGCCGTCGGGCATAGCGTTCGCCGGTAATACTGCCGTCGGGGTTGCGTTTGCCAATAAACAAAGTTATGGCCTGGCCGGCTTTATCGGTAATAATGGTAAGGTCTTTGCCCCTAAAATTATCCTGAATAGTTGCGGCGGCTTCGTAAGGTTTAGCCAGTTTAGCCTCTAAGGCCGGGTTTAAAGCCATAAATTTATATCGGTTTAAAAGTTTATCCTTTTTAATTTTACGCCCGATGTAGGGCCGGGTTGTTAACCTGGGTTAGTGCCGCTGCTGTTTATTTCGCTTATGATTAAATTAAAACATCTCTTTTTACTCCTCTTTGTAGCTCTCCTGAGCAGTTGTGCGGGTAACCAGTTTACCCAATCCGGAAAAGCCTCTTTTTACAGCAATAAATTTCAGGGAAGAAAAATGGCCAACGGTCAGCCTTACCGCAAAGGAAAACTTACAGCCGCTCATAATACTTTGCCTTTTGGCACCAAGGTAAAAGTTAGAAACGAGCAAAACGGCAAAACGGTAAAAGTAAAAATTACGGATCGCGGTCCGCACGTTAAAGGCCGGATTGTAGATTTATCGTTAGCCGCCGCCCGGCGCTTAGATATGGTAAGCAGTGGCGTGGCACCGGTTAAAATTAAAGTAGTGCGCCGGCCATAAATAAATCTGTTTGAGCCGCTAAAATTCTGATTGAAATTTGCAACCTGGTTAAAAAAATTCAGTAGTTATAAGTAGCTAATTGCTTTTATTATTTAGTGGTTTTTCAGCAATTGTTTAACTGTTAAAAGATAATAATTATGGCAATTCAAAGATTTGGCGGCTTAATGGAGGACTTTATGCCGCAAACTTTCAGTAGCATGCTCGACCGTTTCTTTCAGGATTCGGTAAACCAGCGCCAGCGCGTGGCCGACTACAGACCCCACGTAGATACTTGCGAAACCGACAATGGTTATGAACTGGAACTTACTTTGCCCGGCCTCCGGAAAGAAGATATTCATATTGAGTTTCAGGAGGGACGCTTAACCGTATCGGGCGAACGCAAGTTTAAAAACGAAAAGAACGAAAAGCGTTACCACGTAATTGAGTCGCAGTACGGTTCGTTTTCGCGTTCTTTCCAGTTGCCTAACCACATTAACCCGGCGGCTATTCAGGCCGAGTTTCAGGATGGCATTTTGCGGATAAACGTACCCAAAGACGAGCAGAAAACGCAAAAACACCAAATCCGGATCAAAGATGCTGCTCCAGGCCAGGCTGCAGCCGCACAACAACCTTTAGATGCCAGGCCGCCTCAGAACAGCGGAATCCCGCAATCGGAGGTTACGCATAACGGCCAAACCATTGAGATAGGCCAGAATAACAAGAAACCCAAGGCCAAAAATACAGCTACGGCTTAACACAAAAGGCGCTACATAAGCGCCTTTTGTGTTGTATGCTTCTCAGTATAAAAATATTGCTTTTGTTAAAACCTTACACTTATACCCGGGAAAACAGTTTTGAATTTATCGGTAAAGTAAAGTTCCGGTATAATTCTAATAACGCTTTTAGCAACGGGGTAAGCGTAAGAAAGCCGGAAAGTGTTTTTACTAAAATAATCACCGGTTGAATTAATTAAATATCCGGCCGAAATCCGGTGGTACACATCGTCGTCTTTTTTGCCCGGCACTTTAAACCCAAAGCCTAAGTCCAGAAACGAGTTAAGGTATAATTTATATTTTCGATTCTCGTCCCGCTCAAAGAAAAAGTTCATGTCGTAAGATACTGAATATTCTTTTTCTTTGATTCGAATTGTAGCCACCGGTGCTATTTTGGGTACCCATTTATCTCTTATTAAACCAGTACCTACGCCGGCCCATAATATAAGCATGTCGCCGGATTTCTTTTGGGCCGTATCGGGGGGAGTTAAGCTTACCAGGTTGGCTTGGGCTTGCCTGGCTTTAGCCGGAATGGTTCCCGCCGATTCAAGTTGTTGGTTTAAATCCCTGACCACCGAGTCGAGGCTGACTTTTTCCAGATCTGCCAGGTTCTCTATTTTATCTAAAATTAAAATCATTTTGGTATTGTTGGGTAATTCCAGCATTACCGAATCTACTTTAGATTGAGGGTTGGTTTTAACATTGGTTTGTGCAAAAGCAGTAGTACTGTAAAAACAAAGCATGGCCAGGCCAGCCGAGCATAAATTTCGGATTTTCATGGGTGAAACAGGTTAAATTTTAAAGTTCTATATGGGCGCCTAAAGGCAAAGCTGAGGTGGTGGCACGCGCCGTAGCCATTGGTAATTCATCGGTCGGTTGGCTATTGGGCGAATAAATACGCAGACGGATTTTCTTTTTGGTTTCGGCCACTGATTTTAAGTTGATGCTGGGTTGGGTACGGGCTAAAGTAGGTGCGCCTAACACTACCGTAATTTTAAGTGGTTTGGGGATATTAGCTTTTTCGGTACCGCTATAAGCTTCATTTAAAACTAAGTTGTTCTCTAAACTTTTTTCTGCCTGGCCCACCGTAGCCGTTGGTACCGACTGCGCTGTAAAATCTGGTGCTGCCGGCAATTGCTTTTTAGGCGGTAAAATAGCTAACTTTTTCTCTGGGGCAGCCTTGCTGGGGGCAAGCTTTACCAGGCTATTAATAGTTGGTTGGGGCATTACTGCTGCCGGGGGCAATATATTGGTTTTAGTAATGGCCTGGTTAGTAGTAGCCAAATTTGGTAATGGTTTAATAGTTGCAGGCCGGCTTACTGCAACTTTGGTACTGGTAATACCTTGCTCTGATACGAACCACCAGGTTAGGCCACTTATTAATATAATAGCCCAAGCTGCCGCCGCGTAAAAAAGCCAACCGGGTCGTGCGGGCCGTTGTACCTGGTTGGGCCGTATTTGTTGCAATTGCTGCCAGGCTGCCTCCGGTTGCCAGTTTACGTTGGGCGGCGGGGTGTGCTGCACCGCTTCTATCTTTTCTTTAAAATATTTTTCCAGGTTATCAGATGGCATATTTCAGGTTATTTTTGGTGAGCAGTTCCCGCAGCACCGCTTTGGCTTTACTTAACTGCGAGCGGGAGGTAAGTTCACTTATATTTAATCTTTCGGCAATTTCTTTGTGGCTGTAGCCTTCCAGTACATACAGGTTAAAAACCGTACGGTAACCGGTGGGCAACTCCAGCACCAGCGCATAAATATCCTCCGCCGATAAATTACTATCCGGCGTAACGTCAGTGGGTACTTCTAAATCGTCGGAGATGGAAGTAAGATTAAAATTATTGGCCTTTCTCAAAAACATCAGGCATTCGTTTACCATTATTTTCTTTATCCAACCTTCCAGGCTTTTGTCGTCGCGGTAATGCAGCTGGTGCATATTGGTCAAAACTTTATGGAAGCCTTTCATAAAAGTATCTTCAGCTTCGGCCTGGTGCCGGATGTAACGCAGACAAAGCCGGAACATTGGTACCGCATAAGCATCGTAAAGGCATTTCTGGGCCTTTGCATCGCCTTGCTGGCATAATTTTATAAGTTTTTCTCCTTTCAAGCCGGGCTTTGTTAACTATTCTCAAATATAAGAATGCCCGGAGTGGTATAACCGTTGCTTCGGTACCAAACTTTTTCCTGGTAATTATTTAAGTCTTTTCTAAACGCCAAAATATAAAGACACTTAAACGGGTAAGAAGCAACCATTTGGCATACTGGTGGGTCTTTACATTATAAATAACCGGGAGCAGGTGTCAGGAATTAAAATTTTTCCAAGTTCAAAACTTCTTAATATCTTTATTAGTCCAGAAGTTCTTTTTGTATGAAGTCTACGTTTACCAGTTTACTTTCTTTTATACTTTGCTTTTTACTTTTTACCGATAAAACTTGTGCCCAGGCCCTTAAGTCGGTTGCCAGTACAGTAGCAGCCCCTTTAAATCAGCCTGGTCCGGAAAAAAGCCTGCAATTTATTCAGAATAAAAACCAGTGGGATAAAGCTGTACACTACATGGCGCAATTGCCCGGCGGACGCTTGTTTTTACGGGCGCAGGGCCTTACGTATGCTTTTTACAACGAAGCCCAACTCGATCACCACCACACTCCATCCGAAAAGGCTAAGACCTCGGCCTCGCCAAATAAAATAAAAGCCCATGCTTATAGTGTTAATTTTTTAGGTGCCAGCACTACCGGTGCCGCAGTAACGGGGCAGCTCCCAACACCCGGCGTGCGTAATTATTTTGTGGGCAACGACCCGAAACGTTGGGCCGCCGGCGTAAAAGCCTACGAAGAAGTAACTTACCAGGCTTTATACCCCGGCATTGCCATGCACCTCTTTGAAAAAGATGCGCACCTAAAATACGAGTTCCTGGTGGCACCTCATACCAATCCTAATGTAATCCGGATGCAGTACCAGGGTGCCGATAAGCTTTTTATTCAGAACCAGGACCTGCACATTAAAACCTCGGTTACAGAAGTTATCGAGAAAAAACCTTACGCCTACCAAATGCAGCAGGGCCGGCCCGTAGAAGTACCCTGTACTTTTAAACTCGACGGCGATGTGGTAACTTTTGCTTTTCCGCAGGGGTACGATGCTTCGCAGCCGCTGGTAATAGATCCGGTATTAATATTTTCTACTTTTTCCGGTTCCAGAGCCGATAACTGGGGTTTTACGGCTACTTACGATCAGCAAGGCAATATGTATTCGGGCGGTATTGTAGCGTATATTGGTTTTCCGGCTACTACCGGCGCTTACGATATTTCCTGGAATAATAATAACGATCCTATGCAATCCAGCGCTAGTTGGGATGTGGGTATTCTAAAATATAATCCCAGTGCCAGTGGGGCATCGTCTTTGGTATATGCTACTTACCTGGGCGGCAACCTGACCGATGTACCCAACAGCTTAGTTGTAAATAATAAAAACGAACTCCTGATTCTGGGGGTAACCAGCTCCGATAATTTCCCAACGTCAACGGGTGCCCACAGCCGCCGGTTTAGCGGCGGGTCTGACCCCATTGAGCCCTTAAGCGGTATTGTTTTTAGCCAGGGCACCGATTTATTTATCAGCCGCCTGAATGCCGACGGCTCGGCTTTGCTGGCCTCTACGTATTTAGGTGGCACGGCCAACGATGGTATTTTAGCCGGTGCCTTGGATGGTCACCCGCTAAACCGGAATTATGGCGATCAGTTTCGCGGTGATATTTTTACCGATTCTACCGACCAGGTATATATTGTGTCTTCTACCCGATCTAGTAACTTCCCGATCCGCAATGGATTTCAGACCCGGTATGGTGGGGGCAATAACGATGGGGTAATTGCCAAGCTAACGCCAGCCTTGGCTTTGCAGTGGAGTAGCTTTATTGGCGGGGGCGGTGCCGATGCCGTATATTCCATACAATTAGATTCACGATACAATATTTTAGTGGCCGGCGGCACTACCAGCGACAATTTACCCGGTGCGCGCGGGGCCTTTCGCGATAGTTACCAAGGCGGCATAGCCGATGGCTTTGTGGCAAAAATAAATAATAATGGTACTGCCTTGCAGCGCTTATCATACATTGGTACCCCGGCTTACGACCAAAATTATTTTGTGCAGTTAGATGATACCGACAATGTGTATTTACTGGGGCAAACCTTGGGCAGCTATCCCATTTCGGCGGGAGTGTACGCGGTGCCCAACGGCAAGCAATTTATTCAAAAGTTAAACAACGATTTAACCAGCAGCGTTTTCTCTACCACCTTTGGCGCGCCTACCAACAACAATAACATCAATATTTCGCCTACCGCTTTTCTGGTGGATAATTGCGCCCGCTTATACATTTGTGGCTGGGGTGGAGGCCCCAATTCTGCCGAAGGCGGTCAGAGTTTCCCGAATGGCTCTACTATTGGTTTGCCTACTACCTCCGATGCCCAGCAGCGCACCACCGACGGACGCGATTTTTACCTGATGCAACTTACCCGCGATGCCACTGCCTTGGAGTACGCCACC
This sequence comes from Adhaeribacter sp., assembly GCF_057359045.1. Taxonomy (NCBI): domain Bacteria; kingdom Pseudomonadati; phylum Bacteroidota; class Cytophagia; order Cytophagales; family Hymenobacteraceae; genus Adhaeribacter; species Adhaeribacter sp. The sequence goes on along the minus strand of NZ_JBMQUD010000123.1, from coordinate 42,402 downwards.
TTTATTGGCAACGCCAGCCCTAACGGCGAACACGTAGATGGTGGCACCAGCCGCTTCGATAAGCGGGGCTTTGTGTACCAGGCAGTTTGCGGCGGTTGCCGGGGTACTTCGGCTTTTCCTACTACGCCTACGGCCTGGTCGCAAAACAACAACTCCAGTAATTGTAACAACGCCGCCTTTAAGTTTAATTTTAACTTTGCAGTAGCCGATGCTGGCCCCGACCGGGATGTTTGCGTAACCGAAGCGCCTTTTCAGTTAACTGCCAGCCCCGCGGGTGGCACCTGGTCGGGGCAAGGCGTTTCGCCTACGGGCCTTTTTACGCCCAGCCCAAATAATATTGGTAGTTTTACTTTAACTTATACGGTAGCCAACGGTACTTGCGTAAACACCGATACCAAAGTTATCCGGGTAAGCAGCATGCCGGTAGTAGTGCCGGGCCCCAACGAACAGATTTGTTCCGGCTCTTACCCGGTTATGCTCAGTGGGTTTTCGCCGGCCGGCGGTACCTGGACGGGTAATGGCGTAAGTCCCGATGGTTTGTTTACGCCTACCGATGCGCTGGTGGGCACACATGTACTCACGTATACTGTAACCAACGGAGGTTGCTCGGTAGTACAAACCAAGACCATAGTAGTAGAGCCTTCTCTTAAATTCTCGCAAGGGCCGGAGTTAACCTTGTGTCACGATGCTGGTCCCTTTGCTATTACCGATGTAAATCCGCCGGGCGGAACCTGGACGGGTAATGGCGTAAGCCCCGACGGGGTGTTTACCCCCTCACCAACAATGACCGGTCGGCAGCAACTGACTTATTTTATTACGGTAGGCGCCTGCAGTGGCGTTAGTACCAAATACATTACCATAAATCCTTTGCCAGAAGTTAAAGCTGCCCCCGAACCAACCGATTGCAGTACCGAAACCAGTATTCAGGGGTTTGCGCCCTTTACGGCTAATTTTACCAATACCACCACGGGGGCTACGGGGTATGTGTGGGAGTTTGGCGATGGCAGCACCTCGCAGGAAGTTGCCCCTTCACACCAATACAATACACCCGGCACATACAACGTAGACCTAACCGTTAGTTTTGGGAATAATTGTCAGCTTAAAAAGCGCATTACCACGGTAATAGTAGAAAAAGAAAGATTAATACCTAATATTTTTACGCCCAACCAAGATGGCTACAACGATACGTTTGTGCCGCGGGTAACCTGTTTACCCACCGACCTGAAAATATTTAACCGCTGGGGCCAGCAAGTATACGAAGGGAAAAATTACCAGAATACCTGGGCTGGCGAAGGCCTGACCGATGGCATCTATTATTACCAGCTAACCAGTTCTAAAGGCGAAATCTGGAAAGGTTGGGTAGAGATTACCCGGTAATATTTAAGCGTAAGTAGATTGCTATTTTATTATACCAAATCGTATTTATAAACTTCCATAGCTATTTTGTTCAAAGCGCAAACCCGCCAGGTTTTATACCCTGGCGGATTTATGTACGGCAGCTTCTTTTTACTATTTGGTGTTATCTAAATATTAATCTACTTACGCTTAATATCTAAATATTGGCAAATTGTCCGGCGTAGGTTATTCCTAATGGTTCCGTTGTGAAAAGACTAGTGTACCAAATCGCCGGCCAGGGCCAACAACGCGCCGGCCAGGGTAGCCAATATTTTATTCCGGTTAAAGCGGTGTTCGGGGCTGGTTTCGAAGAGAATGGTGGTAGAAATATGCAGGAAATTGCCGGCAACCAAACCCGATAAAATGGTGAATATTTTGCCATCCTGCAATTGCTCCGGAATAACATAGTTGCTAAATAAAATACCCAGCGGCGAAGCCACCGCAAATATTAACAGATAACCAAAAGCTTTACTAAAATTGTTTAGCCGGAAAACCAGTATGGTCATAAGCGCAAAGGCTGCCGGAATATGATGAATGGCAATACCCGCCAGTACCTGGTAAAAATTTTCGCTTAAGTGGGAATGTGGCGCTACCGAGCGATTTTCTAACAATATACTGCCTTCTAAAAAAGAATGAATCGCTAGCGAAAGCAAAAGTAAAAACGGTACCGACTGATTGCTTTTGTCGTGGGCGTGCAGGTGCATGTGGCCGTGCTCAATGCCTTGCGAAAATATTTCGAGCACCAATTGCAGAAAAAAGCCGGCCAGAATGTAATAGCCTACTGCGTGCGGATCGGGGCTGCCAATAAGCACCTCCGGCAAAATATGAATAATAGTTAGGGTAAACAGGTAAGCCCCGCTAAAAGCCAGAATAACTTTTAACCAACTATGTTTCCGTTGCGGAAAAAACCGCACCAACCAACCCGAGAATATTACGACTAAAAATAGGACAACAATGGCAATGAGCATGCTATTGTACTTAAGATTTAGATTAAACCAGCTTTAACAGGCCACAACTTTACGCCGCCGGCTAACGGCTGGCTACAATAACCCTGCCGTTTAAACCCAATATACTATTTGGCAGTTGTATAGCAACAAAAAGGCAGGTTTACACCTGCCTCTCCTTTCAAATTCAGTTCCGTATGGTTTTAATTTACTACGTTGGTAGCCGCCGAATCGGTGGCTGACCCTTTGTAGTTGGGGTTTTTAACTAAGTCCATGCTGCAAACCGGGCACTTACCGGGTTCGTTGCTGGCGCTGCCCTCGCATTGCATAGGGCAAATATAAGCCAACTGGGCCGAGGCTTCGTTGGCAGGCTTATTAGTAGCCGGAGAGTCGTAGGCTTCTTCGCCGGGTTGTTTTTCGTTTTTATTACCGCTACAGCCAGGTAAAATAATTACCCCCCATAGTAGCGCTAAAGCTAAAAAGATATTTTTCATAAAATAAGTGCCGGGGCAAATGGCCGGGTTAAAGTAAATTGCCTGATTTATTTATGGTTTTCAACCGCATCTTTCTGGGTTGTCTCCACGCCTTTGTTAACCGATTTTGCCTGGCCACTAACCTCATTCGAATGTTCATCGTGGTTTAGTTGTACTTGCTGTTGTGCATCGTGGCCACTGTGCTGGGCTGCATTATCTAAGTTTGGGGTGCTGCGGGTGCCAGGCGGCACGGCATCTACAGATACTTTTTTACCAGGACGTAAATCGGATGGTTCGCTGCTACAGGCGGCTAACACCAAATTGCCTGCTATTATAGCCAAGGTTAAAATGCGTTTTGTCATATAGATTAAAATTTAGCTAACTCGGGTTTACACAAGCATATTCTAAAATATGCTGTTTCTAGGATTTATTAATTTATTAATACGATAGGCTTAGTCAATTAGGTTTTTCCGTTTTAGGTAAGCCTCCATCATCTTAATGTCGTTGGGATTATTAAAAATCCGGTACGGTAAGTAAATAAACTGGGCTTTGGAAAGCGAAAGCAGAAAATGATCTTCAGCTTTTTTAGCGCTTTTAATCATATCCCAGGCTACCGGCATGCCCTGGCGTTCGTTTAACTTCATCAATATTTGACGGCCATCTATTTCGTACGACATTTTCTCGAACATTACTTTATTCTGCTCTAGTTGGGTAACACCGGTAAACTGCACTGCCCAAAACAACAGGTAAAGCACCACAATTAAAAGAGCGCCCGAAATAAACCACCACGAAGGCCAGATAAAAGCCAAACAAGCTACGGCAATAGGGCCAATAATATACCACCATTGTTTCCGGAGCAACTCCACCATCGACATTTTAATATACTGGCTGGTTCCCAGCTGGTATTTTTTGGTTTTAATAATCACAAGTAAAAAGTAAAAGTATTAATCACTTAAAATCAGAAATTAAGCAGAATAGCCTTGCGGATGCTCTTTTTAATTTTCGAGCACAAAAGTAGTTAAAATTTAATTTGCAACAATCAGGTTTTATGAGTTAGTGCCGGCTGTTTTGGGGCATTGTACAAAATATTTTCGGGCTAAACCTCATTCTGATAGTTTAGCCGGCTATAGACTTCTTAAAAAAGTGTTTGGCCTGGTTAAAAGAAGCTGCTATTGAAGTAAATTATTTATTCTATAATGCAAGTGCTTCGGCAAAACCAATAGCCGCAATAACGAAAGCAGTAATCAGATAAATATCCTAAATAGTTGGTTTGGTGTGTTGAGGTTTATTCTTGATTTTGTTACAAATATTTTAGAGGCGAATCTTGCTGTTTGTTTAAGTCCGCCCAGTATTATTAAATAATTTATCCAAATAAATAAGATGTTGTTTGTTTATGTATTCTTGATGAATATTTCTTTTATTTAAATATTTAAGCTTTATTCTTGTGAAATTATTGCTGATTACTGTTTGGTAATATTTATTTATTCATAATTTTAAGTTTGTGCTTGCAGAGTAAATAAAATTTGTATTAAATTTATAGCATAAGAATATTTCTATTTAGAATGAAAGATCCTGAACTTGAATTAAAACTAAAAATACGTGCGGTGCAACACCAGGCACAATTGGCTGGTAAATTATTTGGATTGGCGCTGCTCCTAACACTGCCGGCGCTTTTGGTTAATTTGCGCGGCGAAGCCTTTGGTTTTTTACACATGCCGTGGTGGGCCGAAACCATGCGTCTGCTGGGGCTGATTAGTTTTTTCTCGGCTTTATTTATTTACCGCAATGGCGCAAACAATCGTAAAAGATACCGGGCCCTCTCGGCGGGTAGGTGTTTTGCCACGCAGCTAGAGGTGCAAGATTGCTTTACTTTTATAAAATTATTACCCGGCAAAGATGGGCCTTTAGAACTGCGTAATTTTGTTGTAACATCGGCTGGTAACTGGCGCCTGGCCGATGACAAAGCAGATGTATTTACCCAATTGGTGCCCGGTAGCCAGATCCAGGCCGCCGTTGTTGCCGGCAAACTTACCCGCGAAATAATAGATTTAGAGATTTTAAATCCAGGTCAGGCATTAAATGTTAAAAGCCTCTGGAACACCGTTACCAGTAAAATAATTAGTGAAGTAAATATTACCGGTTACCAGAACGGCCAGTATGAGGTAAATAAATTGCACTTGTTTAAAGAGGTAAAATATTACCTGGTACTAAATAACCAACCCGTACAGGTAAAGAAAGATGAATTTGAGGCGGTAACGCTAGCTCAAAAATACCTGATACCGAAAAATATGTCGGCAAGCGTAAATACCCCGGTACCAGAAGAATTTATTTGCCTGGAGGCGCCTTATGCTTAATGTTATTTTCGCAACAATCATAAAAGTATACCCGCCCGAATTTTTGGGTATAAATTTAGTCTGTTGCAAATTAATTAGGCGCGCACAGAAATATTCTTAGCATTATAGCCCCTCCGGCCTGGTTAGTAGCCAGCCGCTTATAATTATTTAGTAAGCCTTTAAACTTAAATCCAAGCTTTTGTTAGAGTGGGTCAGGGCGCCTACCGAAATAAAATCTACCCCGCTGGCGGCTACTTCGGCAATGGTCTGTTCGGTTATGCCACCCGAGGCCTCAGTTTCGTAGCGTCCGTCAATCAGTTTTACGGCTTCGCGCATTAAATCGGGAGACATATTATCCAGCATAATCCGGTCTACGCCACCTGTATGCAGCACTTGTTGCACTTCGCTTAAATTGCGGGTTTCGATTACAATGCGCAGGTTTTTATCATGCTGCGTTAAATACCGTTGGGTAGCCGTAATGGCCTGCTGAATGCCCCCAGCATAATCTACGTGGTTATCTTTCAGCATAATCATATCGAATAAACCAAACCGGTGGTTTACGCCGCCGCCAATTACTACTGCCCATTTTTCCATAAGCCGGAAGTTAGGCGTAGTTTTGCGCGTATCGAGCAGGCGGGCTTTGGTTCCGGCTATGAGTTGGTTTAAATGGTGGGTATACGTCGCAATACCGCTCATGCGCTGCATACAATTTAATACCAGCCGCTCGGCCGTTAAAATTGCCTGCGCTTTACCCGTTACGGTAAACGCTACATCGCCTTTTTCTACCGTACTGCCGTCGGGTATAAATACCTGCATGGTAAGCGCGGGATCTACTTCCCGGAATATTAACCGGGCTAATTCTACCCCGGCCAGAATACCGTTGTCTTTTACGAGTAGGCGGGCTTTGTTTTCGGCATTGGCCGGAATAGCCGCCAACGACGAGTGGTCGCCGTCGCCTACATCTTCGCGCAGGGCAGCCTGAATAAAACTTAGAATGGCGGTTTCGGTTAAATAAGATGGTCTGTTCACGGCGTAAAAGTAAAAAGGCCCGCTAATAGTTGCGAGCCTTTTTACTTTTTATTAAGCAGTGTAGTTACAATGCCTGGTTATTATTTCTTGGTAAAATCGATAGTATCAATTACATAAGCCCCATTGACTTGTTTTACCACTACAAAAACCCGGTACGGACCAGATTTGCTGTTGTAGGTACCAATGGCATAACGTTGGCCCTGGTCTGAACTACCCTGGTGATCAAACTCAAAGCCGGTAGGCGCATTTTTAGAGAAGAAATTCTTCAGCACAAATTCGGCTTGGGTTTTACTGTAGCTCGATTTATCGCCATCCAGCCCTATTTCTATGGTATTATTAAAAAAACGGGCCAAGTCGCGCGACGACCCGCTCCGAATAGCTGCTTTAATCTCGCTGGGTACTTCTGCCTGGGCGTGCACCAACTGAGCGCCGGAAACGCCCACCAGCAGTAATACTAAGACCAAAACAAACTTAAACTTTTTCATGTGTGTATAAAATATTTTCGAATCAGTTGTAGCCAAAACTATGCCAAGCCCCAACATCCTTAACTAATTAAGTTTTAATTTTTATGTGGCCCCACAAGGTAAGAATTAATTACAGATTTTACCAAGGTTGCCTATATTTGCACCATGGAGAAGAAAGTTATTCTACTTATTTTAGACGGATGGGGAATTGCCACCAATCCGACCGTATCGGCTATTGATCAGGCTAATACGCCTTTTATTGATTCATTATTTAAAAATTACCCGCACGCCACGCTACAGGCTTCCGGCGAAGCTGTAGGTTTGCCCGAAGGGCAGATGGGAAACTCCGAAGTAGGCCACATGAATATTGGGGCCGGCCGGGTTGTTTACCAGGATCTGGTTAAAATAAATAAATCTATCCGGGATCAGACCCTTAGCGAAATGCCGGTGCTGGTAGAAGCCTTGCAGTACGCGAAGGAGCAACATAAAAAAGTGCATTTTATGGGCTTGGTGTCAGATGGCGGGGTGCATTCGCATATTGAGCACTTAAAGGCTTTATGTTCTATTGCCGCCAACAAAGGCGTTAAACAGGTATTTGTGCACGCATTTACCGATGGCCGCGATACCGACCCCAAAGGCGGTATGCAATATTTACATAACCTGCAGGCCCATTTAGACGAAACCGGTGGCCAGATTGCTTCGGTTATTGGCCGGTATTACGCCATGGACCGCGATAACCGCTGGGAACGCGTTAAATTAGCGTACGACTTGCTCGTAAACGGCACCGGCGCACCGGCGCAGGATATTATAAATGCCGTACAAGCTTCGTACGCAGCAGGCGTAACCGATGAATTTATTCAGCCCATTGTGGCCGTAGATAGCAATGGTCAGCCGCTGGCTACCATCCAGCCCGACGATGTAGTTATTTGCTTTAACTTCCGAACCGACCGGGGCCGCGAAATTACCCAAGCTTTAACCCAACGCGATTTTCCGGAGCAGAACATGCACAAGCTGCCACTCTACTACGTTACGCTTACTAATTACGACGATGCCTTTGTGGGTGTAAAATCCATTTTTGATAAAGATAACCTAAACAATACCCTGGGCGAAGTAGTAGCCAATGCCGGCCGTACCCAAATCCGGATTGCCGAAACCGAAAAGTACCCGCACGTAACGTTCTTTTTCTCGGGTGGCCGCGAAAATACTTTTGAAGGCGAAAAACGCATTTTGTGTGCCTCGCCCAAAGTAGCTACTTACGACCTGAAACCAGAAATGAGTGCCTTTGAAATACGGGACGCCATTATCCCGGAACTGCAAAACCGTTCCGCCGATTTTATTTGCCTGAACTTTGCCAACCCAGATATGGTGGGCCACACCGGGGTATTTGAGGCCGCTGTTAAAGCCTGCGAAACCGTAGATACCTGCGCCGAAGCTGTAGTAACCACGGCCCTTCAGAACGATTACGCTTGTATTGTAATTGCCGACCACGGCAACGCCGATATGATGGTAAACCCTGACGGCACACCTAATACCGCCCACACAACCAATTTGGTGCCTTTTATTCTGGCTGATAATACGTTTAAAGGGCCACTTAAAAGTGGTAAATTAGGCGATTTGGCCCCAACTATATTAGCTTTGATGGGCATTAGCCAACCCGCCGACATGACCGGCACCCCTTTACTCTAAGATTATATTTTGAAAAAAAACTGGCACCTATATTTACTTTGGACGGGGGGGCTCTGCTTGCTGTACGGCTGCAGTGGCCCGCCCGCGCCCAAAGAAAAGCAAGCCCAAACTGCCGGCCAATATTTTAATGTGGCCGGTTTTGTACAGGAGCAGATTAGCCAATTAAAAAACCAAAATCCGGTGGTTACCAAAAAAGTAACCGAGGCCGGTAGCAACGCCGAAACCAAAAAGATTGATAAGGTAGATTGGGCCGACGAACTGGAAGTGTTTCAGGAACTGGACTTAAACAAACCCGCTTTCCGGAATGCTTATACCACCGTTCGTCAGAACGATCCTGCTACAGGGTTAACCCAAACCACTTACCGGAAAAAGCCCGGCACCGATGGCACTATTGTATACTTAAGCGTTTACACCAATGCCCAGGGCCAGGTAAGTATTATCCGGGGTTTGCAGGAAAACAAAAACTTTTTACTTACCAGCCGCCGTGAGTTAGAACTACAATATCAAACCCAGAATGGCAAGCAGCGCCTTACCGCTTACCAGATTCAGGGCTTACAACAACCCATTGTGTTTAAACCCTTGCGCTACGTAATTACTACCCAATTAGCATACCGCTAAACGTAGTGGTTTTAAATGGCTGGGGTTTACTGGATAAAATAAGCCAGCCAGATTATAATTAAAATTACGGAGTTCCGTTTGTTTAATTAATCGCTTATATTTTGGTATTATTATCAGTTAAGTGAATATTGCCTTATTTTTGATTGATATAATATTTAAAGATTCCCCATTTCTGAACTAATTAGCAGCGCATGGCCAAAACCTTTACTACTCTCTGTCTGCTACTGCTCTTTACATGTTTTACAGCTAAAGCGCAAATTACGTCTTTACCGGCTTCCCGGACTTGTGCCACAGAGGCAGTTACCCAAAAAATAAAGCAGCGTGATCCGGCGGGCGGGCAACGGCTGGAGCGGGTAAAAAAAGCCGCCGCCGACTACCTGCAGGTTGCCGGCCGGGCCAGGGTTAATCAGCCGGTTATTCAAATTCCGGTTGTTTTTCACGTGCTCTATCATACGTCGCAAGAAAATATTTCGCAGGAACAAATCCTTTCGCAACTAGAGGTATTAAACCAGGATTATCGTCGGCGCAATGCCGATACGGCCAAGACCTTACCGGCTTTTAAAAGACTAGCAGCCGATACGGGCATTCAGTTCTGCCTGGCTACCGTAGATCCGGCGGGGCAGCCAACCACCGGCATTACCCGTACTTATACCGATTCCGTGAGTTTCTCTACAAACGATTACATGAAATTTTCGGCGTTTGGCGGTAAAAATGCCTGGGCCAATGGTAAGTATCTGAACATCTGGATTTGTAATTTACGGGATAATTATTTGGGTTATGCGCAATTCCCGGGCGAGTTGCCGGCCTACGATGGCGTAGTTTTAATGTACCAGGCGGTCGGCAAATTTCCGGCTAATCCGTATGCATCGGCTTTTAACCAGGGTCGCACCGCTACTCACGAAATTGGCCATTGGTTAGGCTTAGAGCATATCTGGGGTACGCAGGATAGTGGCTGCAACGACACTGACAGCATTGCCGATACACCTAACCAGGACGATTCTAATGCCGGTTGTCCCACAGGCGTAGTAACATCGTGCAACAATGCGGCAGAAGGCGGCGATATGTACCAAAATTTTATGGATTATACCGATGATGCCTGTATGACCCTGTTTACGCAAGGGCAAGCTGCTTACATGCAAGCCATTGTTAATGCTGCCCGTCCCGGATTATTATCGGCGGTAGTATGCGCCTTTCCGCTCCGCGCCGATTTTAGTGCCAACGATTCAATTATTGTAACGGGCTCTTCGGTGGCTTTTACCGATAATTCTATTGGTATACGGGCTACCAAATGGCAGTGGACATTTGAAGGCGGCTCGCCGGCCACCTCTGATCTGCAAAACCCGGTAGTTTATTTTGCTAACCCGGGCCGCCATACCGTATCCCTAACGGTAAGTAATGGTGCAATTACCGACACCAAAATTAAAAACAAGTATATTTATGTAACCTACGGCGAGCCGCGTTTTTACCCGAATCCGGCACCGGGCAATTTAGTTACCCTGGAGCTGCCCGCCGATTACGAAGTAGAAAAAGTTTATTTAGTAAATACCGTAGGGCAAATAATTCTGACGGTTAAACCAACCAGCCCTATTCTCCAGTTTGATTTAAAAGGTTTAGCCGGCGGCATTTACATGGGTAAAATTATTCTGAAAGATGGGCGTGTGGTTACCCGCAAACTAATGGTATTGCAGGAACAAATAAGGTAATATTTACTTAACCTTTTTAAGTTTTATTTCGCCTAGTCCTTTTAACGTTAGTACATCGGCCTGAATATGGTAGGTACTTACGTGGTGGAAAAGCGATGCCAGTTCCTGGGCCATATCGGAGTCGCAGCAGATTTCGGTGTAAGACATCCGGGTTATTTTTATCTGGCCGGGCTGGCTCACGGTGTAATCGCCTTCACAATTGTTCACATCAAGCTTAAGCGTAAAACGCTGGTTCTTTTTTAACTGAAGAATATACGGATTAACTGGGTACTGCTGCAAAGTGCTGTTGGGCCGCCGCATGCTTACTACCTGCCATTGCTGTAATAAATCTTCGGGGTTAGTGCGTTCTTTCTGACAAGCTTCTATAATCAGTAAAGAAAACAAAATAAAAATAAGCAAGGTGATGCTGCCTGAATTTTTCATGCTGGGCTGAATTTTTTAATCTTCCCACCTGCCTCCAACTTCGCTCCCGGAGATAATTACTACTTAAAAAGTTGGGCAAAACAAACGTGCTGCCGGCTAAACCTATCCGAAATTATAAAATTTAAGCGTAAATTCTTAAACGGGCGTAGTTTATTTGCCCTGCAAAGTAATAACCAACCAACGCCGGGTGGCGTGGTCGCGGTGCTCACACAAGTAAATACCTTGCCAGGTACCTAAGTTTAACTGCCCGTCGGTAATGGGTACGGTAACCGAGCTGCCGAGCAAAGAAGCTTTTAAGTGAGCGGGCATGTCGTCGGGGCCTTCGGAGTTGTGCCGGTAATAAGGCGCATTTTCCGGTACCATTTTGTTAAAGTGGCTTTCAAAATCGTGGCGTACGGTAGGGTCGGCGTCTTCGTTTATGGTAAGGCTGGCCGACGTATGCCGGATAAAGATATGCGCCAACCCTACTTTAATATTTTCCAACTCCGGCAATTCTGCCACAATTAAATCGGTAATTAAATGGAAGCCGCGCTTTAAAGCCGGTAAACGCATTGTTTTCTGGTACCAGTGCATAGTAAAAATTTAAGGCAACAGCCGTTCGTACGCCCCAATATCTGGTTTTTCGTCGTTGCGGGCAACATCATTTAAATCTAATTTTACCTGGGGTAAAGGCCGGGCCGCGCCATTTGCCACCGAAAGCGTATCGAGGCGATAATCGTAGGTATAACCGGTACGGCTTTCCGGGGTATTCCGGAAACGCGGGTCCTGGTTAAAAATATTCGTTTTGTTTAGCGTGGTCTTGTAAAGCTCTGTTTGTAAAATATTATACCGGAACGTAGTATCCAGCCGGGTACTGCCTTCGTTCCGGAAAAGCAACTCTTCGGTTAAGCGGCCGCTCCGCGAACCTGCCCACACAATAGAATTTATCATATTTATTTTAATGGGATAATCAATATGCTGGCCGTTGTCCAGAGTTATGCGGTCGGTAAAAGCAAAAGAAGGGGTGTCGCGCCTAAACTCCGGGGTGTAGTTGGCAATGGTACAATACTGAAAATCGAAAGCACCGCCGCCAAAGCCGGCTACGGCGTGCTGGCCGCAATTGGTAATAAGGGTATTTACCGCCTGAATATCGGACGTATAGCTTAAAATACCCGTGGTATACATATTCCGGATGGTGCAGTGCGCCAGCTTTATTTCATAAGTAGCCGGGTTGCGGTCGGGATTACCCGCCCATATTCCTACCTCGGCATTCCGGATATCGGCGTACTGGATAAGGTTGTTTTTGCTGTTGGTGAAAAAACGGATGCCACTCCACTGTCCCGGAATATTATCGTAATAGGGCTCCTGGCGGTAACCGGCAAAAGTTACCCGCTCTTTGGCGGTACCGTTTACGTGTAAGCTGCCATCTACATACAAACTAGCGCCTTTATTGGCGTAAATGCGGGCGCCGGGCTCAATGGTGAGCGTACAACCGGCTTTTACGGTTACATTACCATAAAGCACGTGCGGTTTATCGGCCTTCCAAACACTGTTGCACGCTAATTCCTGGTTGCGGTAAAAATGCGCATCTTGCCCATAGGCTACCAATTTTACGTCTTGTACCGCGTTGTTTAAACTAAATGTAAGCGAATCTTTTACCAGAAAAGGCGTATTGCGGTTACCCGGCTGAATAAAAACCTTAACCAATACGAGTAAGCTATCTTTGCCCCGGATGCGGATATTGCGGGCTACCGGCGTTTCTACCCCATTAATAATTACCCGATAAGCCGAGTTTTGCAGGTTACCCAGTTTTATCTCGTCTATGCTAACGGCATTTTTATTGAAATTGTATACCTGCACCCGTTTGGTTACACTGCCGGTTTGTACAAAAAGGGTATCAAAAAGAAGCGAATCGGTAGATAGTTGTAGATTTGCTTTGGGGCTGGTAGTTACTACTTCTTCGGTAGGTTCGCAGGCACCCAGCAAAACCCAACCCATAAAAAGTAAAAAAGCAGTAGGCAGGTATTTAGCCATTTATTCTGTTTTAAAAGCCGGCATTTACTTCTTTAAAAGAAACTGCCGGGGAAACTTTCCTGATGCAAAACACGCCGGGCCTGCAGAAAGTGCCTTTCTTCGTGCAAAACCCCAATGGTAACACAATCTTTCAGGCTGTAGGTAATAAATTTACTAACCGGCGAAGTTACAATAACTTTATCGTGGTTTACCTTATCTGTAGCGATAATTAATTTGGTTAGCTGTTGCTGGTACTGGGCAAATTCGGCAACCATGGTAGCGGGCAGGTTACTGGCTGCCGGGGTAAAAATGGCGGGGGCTTTTAACTTTTTTTGCGAAGCGGGATCGGTACCCTGCTTAATCAGGCGGCCCCAAAAACGCGGTAAAAGCGGCAGTTGCTCCCAAATGGTTTTCTTTTTTTTCCCTTGGCTTACTTCTTCATAAATCGGGAAATATTGCTGATTGGCTTTGATTAAGTGGTCGAGGCACTGGGCAATGCTCCAGCTATCGGCCGCTGGTTTCCAGTTAAGCTGTTCCCCCGAAAGGCGACCGAATTCGGCCTGAACTTTTTGGGTAATCAGGCCGAGCTCATGCAGCGACTCTTCTAAATATCCGTTATTCATTTTGCTCTTAGTAATTAGCTGTTAGCAGTAAGTGGTTAGTTTTAAAATATTATCTACTGGTTACTTAATAATCCAATAATTAACCAACACCAAGCAGCAATCACGCATCAGCATATTAACCAATCAGCAAATTAGCCCATTCATTTACGCCACGCCTTCTTTTAATTTTTCGGCGCTTTCGGCAATCCTTAATTCTTCAATAAAGTCGTCGATGGCACCGTCCATTACAATGGGCAGGTTGTATACGGTATAACCAATACGGTGGTCGGTAACGCGGCCCTGCGGGTAATTGTACGTTCGGATTTTATCGGAACGGTCGCCGCCACCTACCATGCTCTTGCGCTGGGCACCTTCTTCTTCGTTTTTCTTCGCTAACTCTACTTCGTAAATACGCGAGCGCAGTACTTTTAAAGCTTTATCGAAGTTTTTTAACTGCGATTTCTGGTCCTGGCACTGGGCTACAATACCGGTTGGAATGTGGGTTAAACGTACGGCTGAGTAAGTCGTGTTTACCGACTGTCCGCCGGGCCCGGAAGCACAGAAAAGGTCTTTCCGGATGTCGTTCATGTTTAGTTCAATATCAAATTCTTCAACATCGGGCAGTACCACTACGCTGGCCACTGACGTATGAATGCGGCCCTGGGTTTCGGTAGCGGGTACCCGCTGTACCCGGTGCACACCCGACTCAAACTTCATTTTGCCGTACACGTCTTCGCCCGAAATACTACTGATAATTTCTTTAAAGCCACCCGAGGTACCTTCCTGGGCATCAATTAATTCCATTTTCCAGCCTTGTTTTTCGGCAAAGCGGGAGTACATGCGGTGCAAATCGCCGGCAAAAATAGAAGCCTCGTCGCCGCCGGCGCCCGCCCGTATTTCAATAATAATATCTTTGCTATCGTTGGGGTCTTTTGGAATCAGCAGGTTTTTAATCAGTTCTTCCATTTCTTCCTGCTGCGGCATTAGTTCGTCGAGTTCTTCTTTGGCCATTTCCCGGAACTCTTCGTCTTTTTCGGTAGAAATAACTTGCTTGGCGTTTTCGATGTTGCTAAGCAGGTTTTGGTATTTTTTATATTCGATTACGATTTTTTCGAGGTCTTTGTACTCTTTGTTTAGTGCCTTGTATTTTTTCATATCGCTCATAGCATCGGGGGCTATGAGTTGCTGACTCACATCTTCAAATCGCTCTTTTATCGCTTCTAACTTATCTAACATTGCTCAATAAATATAATTTAATTACAAAGATAATAAATAACATTTGTGTTTGTGTATTAGTTGCCTTACGATAAAACAGGATATTTTAAGTGAATAATCCGGCTACTTAGCCATTTTCTGCGGCACACTTTATAACTTGCGCCGTTGTTTTCAACTAATGTGTTATGCGACGAATTATCTGGGCGGGCGCCATTTTTATAAGTTTGTTGCTGCTATTCTTACTTTTTTTCCGGCCTAAGCCTTTGGCTGTGCGCAAAGAGCTGGAGGTAAAATCAGAATTGCACAAAGTAAAACGTATTACCGGCAAACAGGTAGAAGCGGCTGCTTTGCGCTTAGGCGATAGCCTGGTAGCCGTTGCCGATAGTTTATGGCAGTTACGTTTAACTGCTGCTTTAAACCAAGATAATATAAAGGCAGCGCTGGCGCAATATCCGCCCCAAAACTACCCCGAAGTGCAGGCGGGTGCCCGCCATTACCAGGCCACCTTAACGCGCCAGGCCCAAACCTTACCCTCTGCTGCTGATAGCGGACAGGTAAAAGTTACTGGCAACGCCGAAATATTATATACGCGCCCTATATTTATAAAAGATGCTTTGTGCCTGCGCTGCCACGGCACCGTAGGCCAGGAAGTGTTGCCAGCTAACCTGGCGGAGCTTAAAAAAGCTTATCCGGCTTTTCACCTGACTGGCTTTAAAACCAACGACCAGATAGGCCATTGGCAGATAAAGTTTTTACGGGCACCCATTCTGCACCAGCTTTCGCTGCAAAGCCGTAAAAGTTTACGCCCCCGTTAATTATACCTCTACAGCGCCCGCCTACCTAAACTAAATATTTCGGGCAAAGTTTAAGAACGGTAAGCCGCTGTTTCGTTTGGCTTGGTTATTTATTGGGTGGTTAAATATTCTATTTAGCTGGCCTGCCCAACAAAAATGCTATTTGCCTGGCGGTTAAAATATTACTGGCGGTATTTCTTTAGGATAGCTGTTTCCAAGGCAGGATTAAAACGCAATAATACAATTGTTTAAAAAATGTTTTGCTTATCTTTGCAACCGCAAAGTAAAAATGTTCGTCAATTTGTAACAAAACATCTTTATTATATAATTTTTTATAATAAAAATAGATAAACAATGGCTATTATTCAAGCAACTGATTCTGATTTTAATACGGTTCTTTCTCAGAACGAGAAAGTTGTAGTTAAATACTACGCCGATTGGTGCGGCAACTGCCGTTTATTTACGCCTAAGTTTAAACGTATGGCTGCCAACGAGCAATACCAGGATATCGCGTTTGTAGACGTGAACGCCGAAGTAAGTCCGGAAGCCCGCAAAGCTGCCGGCGTTACCAACCTGCCCTTTTTTGCGGTATTTAAAAATGGTACGCTGGTAGATACCGTAGCGGCCAGCAAAGAAGAAGCCGTTTTAAACTTGATAAATAAATTAAACTAGCGAATACATGAAAATTCCAGCTATAAAAAAACTGGTAGAGAGTCAGACCATTGAGTCGTTGCGCCAGGCCGAAGAGTTATTGATTGAAGAGCAGCAACCAGCATTTGAAATTGAAGGCTCTGACGAAGGGGAGCAGTTAACCCACGTGTTTGGTGCCATTTGGATTCTGAACCACATGCAGGACAATAATTCTGATTTTAAAACCGCCCTGCGGGAGTTTACCCAAAAAGTAAGGGTATCGATAAACTAAATTTACTTTATTAACATCTATAAAACCGGTGAAGTACTGCAAACCTTCACCGGTTTTTTTATGCCAAAAGCTACATAAACCGGTAATCAGTCAGCCAATCTAAATATTTATTTATAGCTGGTTGTTGGCAAAGAAATTTTCGGCTAGTCTGGCGCCGGCATCGGTACATAAGCCCCGCAAGTAGTACAAAAATATACTCCGGAACACCTCGGCTAAATTGTAGCGGTCGGGCGGAAACAAGGCGGGGTTGAGTAACATGTGGAGCTGCTCTATTATTATTTTGGTAACCAACTCTAAATTTATATCCCGCCGGAAATTTCCTTCCAGAATACCCTGGTTTATAATACCATATATTTGGGGGTTAGAATAAGTTTCTAAATGATAAAGCGCAATTTGCCAAATCTCCGGGAACTGCTGTTGTAAATGCACATAATAGGCCGGGTTTACTTTATTTACCTGCTTAATCCCGTTTTGCAACAATTGCATAATAGCCTCTACCGCGTTGGCCGAGTGGGCCAGCAAAAGTTCCTGTTCTGCTACCTGTACTTGCAAATCGTACCTGACTACTTCCTCAATCAGTCCGGCTAAGTTGCCGAAGAGATCCCGAAAAGTAGTGGGGTCTAAATTAAACCTTGCCCGTACAGCCGCTTCCGAAATGTTTTCTAACCCTTTCCGGTGAAAAACAGTCAGCGCCTCTTGCAATATAGTTTCTTTAATGGTCATGGTGTTGTATTTAGGAGCAGCGCCCGTTATAAACTAAATAACCTGAACACAAAAACTACGGGCAACTTTGTTTTAAGTGAATGTAACTACCTGCTACGATATATACAGCATTTTTAATAAATATTTTAAATAAAAAAAGCACAAGCCGGCTAATTACGGGCGTGTGCTTTTTTAATAAAATAGTAAGTAATAATGCGACGGCAGTAATATTTAATTTAAGTTATAAATATAATTACCGCTGTACGTATAATCTGGCCGACCCTCGCCTATATTTACCGCTCTGGTTTGGCTGGTCGGGTAGTCGTTGGCGTTGTATAAATAGGTGTAGCGTTCCCGGCCTACCAATTCATTGCCATTTCTATCCTGAATATATTTTACCCCCGCGTTATTTACCCAACTGGTTACCTGCGGCAAATGCGGAAATACATTCAGGAACGGAATGGGCGCTTTTTTACTGTCGAAATGGCTAAAGAATATTCTGGTCGAAAGCTCGAACTGGCCTGTAGCTTTATTAAAGCTATAATTTTCCAGCAGTACCAGGTTGCCGGCGGCATCGTATTTATATACTTCTTTCAGGTGTTCGTATTTAGAATTATCTAAATTTACTTTATAAGTTACACGGGCTTCTAATTTATTATCGGCGCGGTATAAATAATGATATTCTTTTAGGGGCCGGTTTAGTTTATCATTTTCAATGGCTTTGGTTAGCTGGTTACCGGTATAAAAAAAATCAACGGGGCCGTAAATATTGCTGGTTTCTTTTACCAGGCGTTGGTTGGCATCGTAGTGGAATTCGTAAGTAAAATTACTAACCGTAGTACTGCCTTGCACTGAATTATACTGGCTCACGTAATGCGTTACCAAACCGGCTTCGTTGTAATTTACCTGTTGGTAATCCATCTCCGACCATTTAAGCTGCACAAATTTGTTGGTAGTAGTAGGCGGTTGGTTGGGTGTTGGTTCGGTAACCGGGTTGCCCGGATCGGTAGGTATATCGGCGGGTGGCGGCGGCGGTGTAGCCGGGGTTCGGGGTATTATCTGATCTTCGGAGCAGGCACCTAAAAGCAGCGCTATTCCTAATATAAAAGTTAAGCTTCGGGCTTTAAATCCCCTTTTTAAAGGTGTTTTTTCCATTCGTTTTATGTATGAGGGTTGGGGTAAAAAGAGTAGGAATATTTTAAATTTCTTTCTGATATTTATTAATTTTAAAACCAGGTATATACTTATTTAAGTCAGGTACTATGTTAAGAGTAGTTAGCCAAAATAGGGTTGCCGGTATCTCCGGGAAATTTTAAATATCGCGGGAGGCCGGAAAAGTAAGCGAACGACCTGGCTTTTGCTGCGCTTTACTTTTTAAGACTACCCGTAATTAAAAACAAAAATGGCTGCAAACCAGCCCGCTATGCAAATTAGTTTGGTTAAATGCCCGTAAAGCAACTTTAAAGCCCGGATATTTGCCCTCCAATCGATATTGCAAAACAATTAATTGAGCCATTTAGGCTAATATTCTATGCGCCAAGCCTGTATAACCCTGTTACTTTGCTGCTGCTTTTTATGTACGTTTGCCCAACAAACCAAAACCCCGGTACTGCAGGAAGCGAAACCCGAAACAGTGGGTATGAGTAGCCAGCGGTTACAACGCTTGGACCTGGTTTTAGAAGAATATACCCGAAAGAATTACGTGCCGGGCGCCATTGCTTTAATTGCCCGCCACGGCAAAATTATTTACTACAAAGCAGTAGGCCTGAACGACACCGATACCAAAGCACCCCTGCCGCGCGATGCCATTATGCGCATTGCTTCCCAGACCAAAGCCATAACCAGTATCGGGCTCATGCTGTTGTTTGAAGAAGGTAAATTTTTACTCGATGAACCTGTTTCTAAATACCTGCCGGCTTTCCGAAATGCCAAAGTGCTGGATAAATTCAACGAGAAAGACAGTAGCTACACAACCGTACCGGCTCGTCGCGAAATTACTATCCGGCAATTGCTTACCCATACCTCGGGTATTGGTTACGCCGGCATTGGTACCAAAGAAGCCAATGCTATTTACGCCAAAGCCCACGTTACCAGTGGTATTGGGGTGCCCAACGCTAGTTTAGCCAATGCCATAAATGCCTTAGGCTCGTTGCCCCTGATGCACCAACCCGGCGAACGCTTTACCTATGGCCTGAACACCGATGTAATTGGTTATTTAATTGAAGTTCTATCGGGGCAACCCCTTGACCAGTTTTTGCGGACCCGCTTATTTGAGCCGTTGGACATGAAAGACACCTACTTTTACCTTCCCGTTGAAAAACAAAACCGTTTAGCCATTTTATACACCGAAGACACCGCTAAAAATACTTTTAAAATGCCCCTGCGGGGCGGGCTGAGTCCTGATTTTCCCAAAGCCAAGGGTACTTACTTTTCGGGTGGCGCCGGCTTATCTTCTACCATTTACGATTACGCCATTTTCCTGCAGATGCTCCTGAACGGCGGCGAATACAATGGCAAGCGCTTATTAAGTCCGGCTACGGTGCGCCTGATTACCACCAACCAGATTGGCGATATAAACCAGGGCGATAATAAATTTGGCCTGGGCTTTGGTATTACCACCGCCAAAGGAGCGGCCAAACTGGGCGTGAGCGAAGGTTCTTTTGATTGGAGCGGCATCTTTGGGACTACGTACTGGGTCGATCCGAAAACTGGTATTGTGGCTTTACTCTACACTCAAAAATATCCCAACAGTTACGGTAACCTCAGCGATAAATTCCGGATATTGGTTTACCAGGCTCTTACCCATTTAAATTAACCGTAAAGTTTTTCGCAAAGCTGTTTTTAAGCATTAATTTAAAAAGATTAGTAAGCGTATTTTCTTTATAAGATCAAGCGTAAATTATTATACTGAGCTAGTGTCAGGAACATACGCATGCCGCAACAGGTAATTACGGGTAAAAGTACCGGCTACTGTAGCGCATTATCCCAAGAAAACAATAGGCAAAAAGGCTTTCTGAGTGGTGTAAAAGCCGGTAGGGCCGGTTAGCTAAGCTTATTTCAGGCAGTTTAGCTTAAAAATAAGTTGGTTTAACCATTAAATTCCGGCATTTACCCAATAAAAATTGTTTTCTGCGGCCAGATATCCCACCTTTGTACAGTAAACAAATTGCAAAAGGAACAGCGGCGCTTAATAATTGTTCACCCGAACCAACCTTACGGCTAAAATTATGAAGTTATTCTTACTGCTTTTTATTTGCGTTGTAGGCTTTACCTTAGTGTTAGCCGGGTTGCCAGATAAAATTACTTCTGTCGGGCAGTGCCGGGTAGCGCTTGTTGGCGTAGCTGCGGGTAAAATAACAGCCGTTAAAAGCATCGACCGCCTAACGGAAAGCTAATATTACCCCGCTGGGCATTTACCAAAGAAAATACCACATTTAATAAAAATATACCGATTACGCTCTTAATTTCAGACAGCATTTAGCCTTAGTCAAGGTAAACTATGAAAATCTAAAGCCCGGAAAGCCGGGCTTTTTCTTTTTTATTCAATCTCTCCTAATCGGCCCGGTTGCAGGTTCGGCCCAAATTATTTTTTAGAACACATAACTTTAGTACCTGCTTTGGGGTGGGCATTTTTATTGAACTTGTTTCGTGTTTTAGAGAAAAGTAGGAACCGCTGCCATTAGTGGTATTATCACCGCCAATCATTTAATTTTTGCCCGCCTACTTACTGGTGAAAACACGCAGCAAGGAAACCATTCATGCCATATCCAAAATATTAAACAGCATCATTATTTAAACTTAAAGGCAGCTTATAGAGTTAAACAAAAGCAACCACGGGCTGCTTATTGGCCTGGAATTAAGTAAAAGCCACTACTTATGCTTAATTTCTTTTACTACTTGTATTATCGAATTCGTGAAGCCAATAATAGAGCCGGCGCTATTTCTAACCAGGCGCAGCGGGCAGCTTATTTTACAATTGTAGTACTGCTTATTCTTAATAGCTTATCTGTTTATTTTCTGCTGATTCAGAGTTTGGATTATGCGGTGGCCGAGCAGTTTTGGAAAGACAAAGGTTTAAACCGGTACATTACGATTTTTGTGGCGGCTGCGGTTCCGTTAGGGGTATACGGGTGGTACCGGGTACGCCAAATCCAAATCGAAAGAATATTAACTGGGTTTAAAACCGAAAGTTCCGACGAAAGGCGCATGGGGGGTGCCCTGATTATGGCGTATATATTTTGTTCGTGTGGCCTGCTCATATTTGCCCTGTTCCTGCCTTTTCTGTAACCCACCGGTGATTTAGTTTAAAGTCTGAACCAGACTTGTTTATACTTTTTCCTAGTAATTAATGAATAATTATTAACAGCTAACTACTAATAGTTATCTACTGGCAAATACCGCATTATTTTTTATTTTGGCTGTTAATATGAAACATCCTGTTCGCCTTTGCCACCTCAATTATTTTAATTGCCGGTTGCTATGCCTGTTATATGGTAGTTTGTTTTGCTTTATGTGGCTGCCATTGCAGGTGCTTGGGCAAAATAATACCTTGCTGGCCGAAGTAAAATCGCCGGACGGTAAACTAACGGCTACTTTTTCTGCGCCGCAAACCACCGATAAGAATGGGTTACTTTATTCTTTAACCTACGCCGGAAAACCCGTAATAACCAATGCCGACTTAAGGTTGCAGTTAAAAGGCATGCCCCGGTTTATGCAAAGTGTACAACTGCTTAAAACCCATACGGCCATCCACGATACCACCTGGACACCCGTTTACGGCGAGCAAAATAAAATCCGGGATCATTACCGTGAGCTGGTGCTGGACCTGAAGGGTGCCTCCGAAAAAGACCGGTATTGGCAGTTGGTAATACGGGCTTATAACGAAGGATTGGCTTTTTGTTACCGGGTGCCGGAGCAACTCGCTTTGCAGAACGTAGATATCATCGCCGAAAAAACAGAATTTTCTTTGCCGGCTGGCACCTTGGCTTATACCGCCGCGCATTCGCAGGCCGAATACAAATTACAACCTTTGGAAAACTGGATTGGTGCTACCGAGCGCCCGCTTACGCTGGTGTTACAGAATAAATTATTTGCCAGCATTGGCGAAGCCGCCATGGTAAACTACACCCGCATGAAGCTGGCCTTGCAGGCGCCTAATGTGTTGGTAAGCGAACTGGAGGGCACCGTAATTGAAACCTCGCCGTTCTCCACACCCTGGCGGGTAATTATGGTTGCTGAAAAAGCTACTGATTTGCTCCAGCACAATGCCCTGTTTCTGAACCTGAACCTGCCCTCACAACTTAAAGATGCCAACTGGATTAAGCCCGGTAAAGTAATCCGCGAAACAACGCTTTCTACCGCCGGGGCCAAAGCGCTCGTAGATTTTGCCGTGCAGCAAGGCCTGGATTATATCCATTTTGATGCGGGCTGGTACGGCCACGAAAACGAGATTGCTTCGGATGCTACCCAGGTAAACGTAGACCCACGCCGTAACCCCAAAAACGATCTCGATTTACAAGAGGCTATTCGGTACGCCAAAAGCAAAAATATTGGGGTGTTTCTGTACGTAAACCACCGGGCGCTGGAGCGGCAACTCGATACTATTTTGCCTTTATACCAAAGCTGGGGCGTAGCGGGCATTAAATTTGGCTTTGTGCATACCGGCTCGCACCGCTGGACGACCTGGCTGCACGATGCTGTAAAAAAATGCGCCCAATATAACCTAATGGTCAATATTCACGACGATTACCGGCCTACCGGGTTTAGCCGCACTTTTCCCAACCTTATGACCCAGGAAGGTATCCGGGGCAATGAGGAATTTCCGGACGCCACGCACAACACCGTTTTGCCTTTTACCCGGTTCCTGGCTGGCCCCGCCGATTATACTTTTTGTTATTTCCAGCGCGAAGAGTTTGGCTTTAAAGGCCGGGTACTAAAAACCACGCCCGTACACCAGTTAGCTTTACCCGTAATATATTTTAGTCCGTTGCAATGGCTGTACTGGTACGATACGCCCAACCGCTACCAGGGCGAACCCGAACTGGCTTTCTGGAAAACCATGCCCACCACCTGGGACGAAACCAAAGTACTGCAAGGCGAAATAGGGCAATATATAACCGTAGCCCGCCGCCGGGACGACGAGTGGTACGTAGGTACCATTACCAACAACGAGGCCCGCACCCTGCGAATACCTTTAAATTTTCTGGAGAAAGGGAAAAAATATACCGCCGAAATTTACGAAGATGGTGGCGAAGAAGTTAAAACCCGCACCCACGTAAAAGGCACCTGGCAGGTGGTAAATAGTAGGAACACGATTAAGGCAACTTTAAAACCAAGTGGTGGGCAGGCTATCCGGTTGGTACCGGTAAAATAATTTGTTAGGGCTTCTATTGACCTGATTACTTATATGCTTTTCTGAATTTTTATTATCAGCTCTTTACTTCTGCTGCCTTAGTTACTTTAGTCCGCTGTTTTTGGCAAGTAAATATTTAGCCAGGAATGGCTATTTGAAGCAGCTATACAATGGCAGGAGTTATAAACCTGTATTCTGCTAGAAATCATATCTATGCATCTTTTCTAATTAGGTCGCTATAAGTGCCTTCTATTGTGGGAAGAACTTTAAGTTAAAGCTTAACCTATATTTGTGTAAGTACACTGTTCCAAACAAAAGATAAATTAAGCAGCCAAAAAATTATTGACTGATAAGCCTAATATTTTCAGGTTGTAACCTGGAGGGCTTAATTGCAGTATGGGTTAATAAATTGTATAACTATATATACTTAGAACTGGATTTTTAGAGGCGATAATGCAGGCTTAGTATAAGTAGCTCTGTGTAAACTGGGTAAGTGTTTAGATGAACCTTTTGTGAAGTTTAGTTTATATTTAATAAAATCATTAACACAAAAATTATTTCGTTATTCATTTAAAATCCAAAATAAAAGGATAAATTACCTCGCAATAAAGCTTACCTGCATAAATGTTGCTGTTAAGTTTTGGGTTTAAAGATACCGGCTTACCAAATAAAAGGCTTTGTTAAGTGTACACTTATTCATAAGCCAGCCGCTGTTTAGATAGTGATACCCGGATCTTTAGCCCCGCGATTAAGATTATAGTGCCATAGCTTACTTTACGTAGCTTACCGACCGATATATACCACAAATAATTATTACACCTTAAAACTAATTAAATGAAACAACAGCACACAACTCCTCCCATTTAGGTTCTCTTTTACATAGTATTTTTATTCTCAGCACAGGCTTGTACTTTAATTTTTCTTTCCGGAAAACCACGGGGAATATATTAGCCAGGCTTCCAGTAAATCTGGTGTTGACTATTAACCGACAGCTAATAATTAGTTGCCGGCTCTACTACTCCTGTATTTTTACAAACGAACTTAAAAATTATGAACAGTTTTCTACAAATAGGTAAGACTGGTAAAACGTTTTATCAAAATCATCTTTTTAAAAGGGCATTCTTGACAACCATGTTACTTTGTCTGGCGGGTATGGTTTATGCCCAAAATCAAATTACTGGCCGGGTTACTACCTCGGGTAATGAAGGTTTGCCAGGGGTAACGGTATTATTAAAAGGTACATCTAATGGTACTGCTACAGATGCTAACGGGAATTACACGTTAAGTGTGCCCGGAGCCAGTGGTACCCTGGTGTTTTCATTTATTGGCTATAATACTACCGAAAAAACTTTTTCTAAGCCGGGCACCCTTAACGTGGTTCTGGAAACCGATGCTAAAGCCTTGGAAGAAGTTGTAGTAATTGGTTATGGTACCCAGCGTAAATCAGATTTAACGGGAGCTGTGGCCTCGGTAAAGGAAGAACAAATCCGGGAGCGGGCCGCCCCGTCGTTGAACCAGGCTTTAGCGGGTAAAATGCCGGGCGTACAGGTAAATACCAACTCTGGCCGGCCGGGTGGCCGTACCAATATTCGTATCCGGGGTTTTAGCTCTATTAACTCCTCTAACAACCCCTTGTATGTAATTGATGGCGTAATGATGCCACAGAGTAACCTGGCGCAATCCAGCAACCCCATCGATTTTATTAATCCCAACGATATTGTATCGGTAGAGGTACTGAAAGATGCCTCTTCTACGGCTATTTACGGCGCCCGCGGAGCCAACGGGGTAATATTGGTAACTACCAAAAAAGGCCGGTCCGGCGAAGGACAGATTTCCTATAACGTAGATTTTGGTACCACTACCAAGGGCCCGAACAGCCCCGAAGTACTGAATGCCCGAGAATATATGGCGGTAGAAGATCTGGCCTGGCGCAACATGGAAAAATACGATCCGGCCGGCTGGGCGGCGGGCAAATGGGTTTCGTTAAATCCGGCGCTGCGCAGAAAAGATCCTAACCTGATTGCGAAAGGCGTATTTGATGCCAACGGCAATCCGCTGCACGATACCAACTGGCTCGACGAGACTACCCAATCTAAAATTTCGCAAAACCACCAGTTAGGCTTTAGCGGCGGCAACGACCGGACTACTTATTCGCTTTCGTTGGGTTACCGCGACGATCAGGGTTATTTGGTGAACTCTTACATGAAACGGTATTCCGGCCGGTTTACCATCGACGACCAAATCAAAAAATGGCTTAAAATAGGCGGTACACTCAGTTACAATTACCAAACCGAAAACCTGGTAGATATTAGTGACCAGGTAGCGCGGCAGATTGTAGAAGACTTTCCGTTTTTACCGGTACGCTACCCCGACGGCACTTTTGCCAATAACCGCGATTATCCGAATGCCGAAGGTACCATGAGTTCTATGCACCGCTTGTATGGCCGTAAGTTTATCCTGAATACCCAAACCGCCATTGGTAGCATGTATTCAAATATTACCTTTGCCGAAGGCCTGGAAATGCGTACCGTATTGGGTACCAATATTCTGACCCAGGAAAACAACGATGCCGTTACCCGTACCCTAAACATCGGGGATCGTGGCAATGCCGCTTCGCGTAACCGGCGGGAAAATTTCTGGTCGCTGGAAAATTATATCACCTATAACAAGAAATTTGGTGAAGACCATTCTTTTACCGGCTTATTGGGTATTTCGTGGCAGGAAACAAACACGTTTAACGTAGATGCCACTGTCCGTAACTTTGCCACTGATTATTTCCTGTATAATAACTTAGGCGCCGGCAGCACGTCGCCTACGGTTGGCTCCGGGGCTTCGCGCACCGCTTATAACTCCTACTTTGGCCGGATTAACTACGGCTTAATGGATAAATATTTAATTACGTTTACTGGCCGGGCCGATGGGTCTTCCCGGTTTGGCGAAAACCACAAGTTTGCCTTCTTCCCCTCGGCAGCCGTGGCCTGGCGGGTTTCCGAAGAAAGTTTCCTGAAAGGCAACAGCGTAGTAACTAACCTGAAACTGCGCAGCAGCTATGGTTTAACCGGTAACTCCGAAATTCCGGCTTATTCTTCGTTGTCGCTGTTAAGCTCTACCTATGCCGCAGTTTTAGGCGACATACGGGTAGGTGGTACCGGCTTAAGCCGCCTGGCTAACCCGGAACTAAGATGGGAAAAAACAGCCCAAACCGATGTGGGAGTAGAAGTAGGTTTATTTAACAACCGCATTAGCCTGGAAGCCGACTACTACTATCGCAAAACCACCGATATGTTGCTCGATGCACCTGTGCCGCGTACCAGTGGTTACGCCACTATCCGCAAAAACGTAGGCTCTATGGAGAACAAAGGGGTAGAGTTATCTTTAAATACCGTGAACATACAAGGCGGCGATTTTTCGTGGAACTCCACTTTTAACGTTTCCTTAAACCGTAACAAAGTGCTGGCTTTGGCTTCACCGGCCGATATTTTTGGGGTAGGTGGTCCTAACTTTACGAACCAAACTAACATTATCCGGATTGGTGAGCCGGTAGGTTCTTTCTGGGGCTTAACCCGCCTGGGCATCTGGAGCGAAGCCGAAAGAGATGAAGCTGCTGCCTTTACCAGCTACCGCCCCGGCCAAACCCTTTTGCCCGGCGATATTAAATACCTGGATGTAAACGGCGATAAAGCTATTACCGATGCCGACCGCAGCATTATTGGTAACGGTAGCCCTAAAGCTTGGGGTGCACTCACCAATACTTTCCGGTACAAGAATTTCGACTTACTGGTAGATTTGCAATATTCTTACGGCAACGATGTGCTGGATATGACCCTGCACTCCAGTGAAGACCGCCAAGCGCTGGCCAATAGCTACAAAACGGTATTAAATGCCTGGACCCCACAAAACCAGAATACCATGATTGCCGAAATACGCGATACCCGGGCCGGTTATATTACCAACGTAGATAGCCATTGGGTTAAAGATGGTTCATTTATTCGGGGACGGAATATTTTATTGGGCTATACCTTCCCGGCCGCTGTTACCGAAAGATTGAAATTAAACCGCCTGCGGATTTATACTTCGGCCCAGAACTTATTTTTAATTGTAGATAATGAACTGATTGGCGACCCCGAAACCGTAGGTATCCGCGATTCCGATGCCCAAAACGTGTTCTCGCAAGGCCAGAACTGGCACGGTTATCCTAAACCCAGAAATTTTTTATTGGGTCTGCAAATCGGCTTGTAATAAGTTTATTCATCTAAAAAGAAACGTATCATGAAGATTTATAAATTAAGAAAATTAACCAAAGCGGTTCTGTGTGGGGTGCTCTTATTGGGAGCAGCCGGATGTAAAGATTTCCTGGACGAAGAACCGCCATCTAACCTTACCCCAGATAACTTTTATACCATTCCGGACCATGCCGAAGCTGCTTTAGCGGCCGTTTATGCCGATACCCGTCTGGTTTATGAGGGTTCTGGTATATTCTCGTCGACTTGGCAAATGTTGGAAGCGCCTACCGGCACGTCTACCACCGAAACCGGCCAGAACTCCGACCTGAACAACCTCTACGGCTTAATATATGATGGCAACACCGGCCACATAGCCAACTACTGGAATGGTTTGTACCGGCTTATTGCACAGGCTAATTTATTGCTGGACCGCGTACCGGCCATTACCCCTATGGATGAAGCCCAGAAAAAGAAAATCTTGGGTGAAGCCAAGTTTTTGCGGGCCTGGGCATACTTCCGGGCCGTACAGCTATGGGGCGATATTCCTTTAATTACTGCGCCCCAAAGTATTACTTCGCCCGATTTTTATCCATCGCGCGCGTCCAAAGAAGAAGTATATAACTTAATTGTAGCAGATTTAACTGAGGCGGAAGCAGCTGGCTTGCCCTGGATGGATGCCTCGGGCCGGGTTTCGCTGGCGGCTACCAAAGCGTTACTGGCTAAAGTGTACTTAACCATGGCGGGTTCTCCGCTGCAAAAAGGTGCATCGCATTACAAACTGGCCGCCGATAAAGCTTTTGAGGTAGTGTCGTACGCTAATGCCAATCCCGGTACTATCAATCTGTTTACTACTTATAAGGAGGTTCATAGTGAGAGTACCGAGAACCGCTTGGAGCACCTTTTTATGGTACAGTATAACAACCTGGTGGCCGGTAACCCCATGGAAAACATGTACCCCAACTTTAAACCGGTTACCTATGCAGGTCCGTCCGGTACCGGCAGTACCGTGCCTACTACTTCGTTTTATAACTCGTATGAACCAAATGATCTGCGGGCTAAAAACCAGGAAGGTTATTTTTATACCACTTATTACACCAATGGTACGGGAGCTGAATTTGCCTTAGGTGCGCCTTATATTTTCAAGCATTTTAATCAAACATCGGCCGGTGCGCCCAACATTACGCCTACGCGTAACAACAACCTGAACGTGCCGGTTATCCGGTACGCCGAAGTATTGCTGATTTATGCCGAAGCGCAAAACGAAGTAGGCGGTCCTACCCAGGAAGCTTACAATGCCTTTAAAAAAGTTCGCGACCGGGCCAAATTAAATACGCCGGATTTGGGAACGTACAACCAGGTTAGTTTCCGGGAAGCGGTGTGGCGGGAGCGCTGGCACGAACTGGCCTACGAGCAAATTACCTGGTTCGATATGGTGCGGCTACGGAAAGTATTTAACGAAACCACCCGGGGCTTTGATAATTTTGTGGGGCACGTAAATAAAAACTCCAACAAACCTTTAGAAGAGAAGCATTTATTATTTCCGTTACCAACCCCTGAGCGGCGCAACAATCCTAACCTGAATCCGCAGAACCCCGGCTATCCTGAATTTTAGGCAATATTTTATAAAAACCTGGTACCCATCGTGCCAGGTTTTTTATTCTTAGTCTTAACTAACCTGTCTTGGTTTTTTAGATTGCTTTACCTTAGTCCTTACCGGGTGTTATGCCCAAAGGCAGGTGAAAGAATATTCATAGAAGAAATCACCTAATGCTGGTACATTGTCGGGTTCATGTTTAAGCGCAACGGTAACTTGGAGCTAAAATAATTGCCAGTTTTCAACTTCCTTTCATCGGTAAATACCAGCTCAAAGCTGGCGCGAGCAGACGTGAATTATTCTAAAATATTCCATAGCCTGACGGTTATGATAATAACACTATCAAAGGCCGTTGCTAATTCAGTTGGGAAAGCGCTATATAAACTCAACCCGAAAAATATTAAAGCAGCAATTCTGTTAAATGCTGTTATTATTTATATCCAGGAAATAAAAAGTTAATATGCAGAAAGACTTTACAAATCAGGGAAAGCCGGTTCAGAATCGGCGCGATTTTATAAAAGCAGCGGCCGTAACGGCGGCCAGCTTTATGATTGTACCGCGCCATGTACTGGGCGGCAAAGGTTTTTTAGCGCCCAGCGACCGCCTGGTAATTGCGGCCGTGGGGGTAGGCGGCAAAGGCCGCTCCGATATTGATGCCTTTTATAAAAGCGGCAAAGCCGATATTGCTTATCTCTGCGATGTAGACGACCGGCAGGCCGCTATGTCGGTTCAGAATTTTCCGAAAGCCAAATATTACAAAGACTGGCGGGAAATGTTCGACAAAGAGGGAAAGAAGTTTGACGCAGTATCGGTATCTACGCCCGACCATACGCACGCAGTGGTAACCATGGCGGCCATGCAGTTGGGCAAGCACGTGTATGTGCAAAAGCCCATGGCACACGATATTTACGAAGCCCGCAAATTAACCGAAGCGGCTAAACGCTACAAAGTAGTAACCCAAATGGGCAACCAGGGCGCCTCTGGCGACGGCGTACGGCAATTGCACGAATGGTTTAATGCCGGCATTATTGGTGATGTAGAAACCGTTTACCTCTGGACCAACCGGCCCATCTGGCCACAGGGCGTGCCGTGGCCCAGTACCACAGCGCCGGTGCCAAAAGAATTAAATTGGGATTTATGGCTGGGCACCGCACCTTACAAAGAATACGTAGATAAAGTAGTGCCCAAAAGCTGGCGCGGCTGGTGGGATTACGGTACCGGTGCCCTCGGCGACTTGGGTTGCCACCTCATGGAGGCGCCTTTTAGAATATTGGATCTGAAATACGCCACCGATGTGCAGGCCAGTGTGGGTAGTGTTTTTGTAGATTGGGGCAAAAGGGGCACTTTCCCCGATAGTCCGCCGCCGTCCAGCCATGCCACGTTAACCTTTCCAAAAACGAGCAAAACCAAAGGCCCCCTAACCCTGCACTGGATGGATGGCGGCATAAAACCGGAGCGGCCCGAAGAACTTGGGCCAAATGAATTATTTGGCGATGGTAACAGCGGTATATTATTTGTGGGTACCAAAGGCAAAATGATGGCCAGCGAATACGCCGCTAACCCGCGGTTATTGCCGCTGTCGCGCATGCAGGAAGTACAGGTAAAACAAACCTATGCCCGGGTGCCCGGCAGTGCCGACGGCCATTACGCCCAGTGGGTAGAAGGTGCCATTGCCGGTTACGGCAAAAAAGAAATGAGCTCGCCGTTTGAAATGGCCGGCCCCTTAACCGAAGCTATTTTAATGGCCAACCTGGCCATACGGGGTGCCGATATGCCTAAACCCCGAACCAATGGCAATGGCTTTGATTACCCCGGCAGTAACCTCAAAATGCTGTGGGACAACCAGAACATGAAAGTAACCAATTTTGATGAGGTAAACCAGTTTGTAAAACGCACTTACCGTACGGGCTGGAGCCTGGGTGTATAACCCAGTATAAGTAATTGCGCAGGGGGGGCTATACCAAAATTACAACGGCTGCGTTATCCGGCTAGTATCAGAATATAACTTTTGCTCTATAAATATTATCATTTTAAGGTATTGTCGGATTTTTAAGTTCCTTAAATAGAAAAGCAGAAAAAAAATAGTATACTTAAACGGGCAATCTCTCTGGTAAAAGGTATTCTCCGGAAAATTACTCTCACCAAAACCTTCATCAGGTTAGGTGTTATGTTTTTTGACGGACCCGAAAGTTGGTACTTTGTTGATAACCAGGCGGGTATTGCCGGTAATATTATTCAGATAAATCAATTTATCCACCAGCAATAAGCACTCAAATAAATTAAACCACTAGTATGGCATTTCAGATTAAAAAGAAAGGCGAAGTTTACGATGTCGTAATTGTAGGTTCGGGTGCCGGCGGCGGCATGGCGGCCAAAATATTGGCCGAAGCGGGCGTAAAAGTAGCGTTGCTCGAAGCCGGCCCGGATTATGACCCTGCCAATCCCGAACAGCAAACCCAGTTAAAATGGCCTTACCAGTCGCCGCGGCGGGGCGCCAATACCACCCGGCCCTTCGGCGATTTTGATGCGGCTTACGGTGGCTGGGAAATAGAAGGCGAGCCCTATACCCGTAAAAACGGTACTCAGTTCGATTGGTTTCGTTCCCGGATGATGGGTGGCCGCACGAACCATTGGGGCCGGATTTCGCTCCGTTTTGGCCCGCACGATTTTAAACGCAAAAGCATGGATGGCCTCGGCGACGACTGGCCCATTTCTTACGACGATATAAAACCGTATTACGACCGCGTTGATAAGCTGGTGGGCGTGTTTGGCACCAACGAAGGCCTGGTAAACGATCCCGACGGGTATTTTCTGCCGCCGCCCAAACCACGTTTGCACGAGCTCATGATTAAAAAGGCGGCTACGGGCATCGGCATTCCGGTTATTCCGGCCCGTAAGTCTATGCTTACCCGGCCCATTAACAAAGACCGCGGCTCTTGTTTCTTCTGTGCCCAGTGCGGCCGCGGGTGTTCGGTCCACGCCGACTTTTCGGCCGGAACCTGCCTTGTAAAACCGGCCCGTAATACCGGCAACGTAACCTTGTACGTAAACGCCATGGCCCGCGAGGTACTTACCGATAAAGCCGGCAAAGCCACCGGTATTTTATTTACCGATAGAACTGATTTGCAGGAGTACCAGGTAAACGGTAAAGTAATTATGCTGGCTGCCAGCGCCTGCGAATCGGCGAGGCTTTTATTAAACTCAAAATCGGCGGCGCACCCCAACGGGCTGGCCAACAGCAGTGGCGTAGTGGGTAAATACCTGCACGATTCTACCGGTGCTTCCCGGAGTGCGTTTATTCCGCAACTCATGGACCGACCCCGTTACAACGAAGACGGTGTAGCCGGTATGCACGTGTATACGCCCTGGTGGCTCGAAAACAAAAAGCTGGATTTTGCCCGCGGCTACCACATAGAATATGGCGGCGGTATGGGTATGCCTAATTACGGTTTTGGCGGCGGTATAGAAAGCCTGAACGGCAAATATCCCGGTCCCGACGGAAAAATTAAACCGGCTGGCGGTTACGGCGCTTCGCTCAAAGACGATTACCGCCGTTTTTACGGGGCCTACGTGGGGTTTGCCGGCCGCGGCGAGTGTATTGCCCGCGAAGATAATTACTGCGAAATTGATCCCAACGTGGTAGATAAGTACGGCATACCGGTGCTGCGCTTTAACTACACCTGGAGCGAGCACGAAATAAAACAAGCCAAGCACATGCACGATACGTTCGAGAGCATTATCGAGGCGATGGGCGGGGTAGCCCTGGGGCAAAAGCCGGGAGCAGCCACCAATTTCGGGTTAGAGAATCCGGGCCGCATTATTCACGAGGTGGGTACCACCCGCATGGGCAACGACCCCAAACGCTCGGTACTAAATAAATTTTGCCAGGCGCACGAAGTAAACAACCTGTTTGTAGTAGACGGCGGGCCGTTTGTGTCGCAGGCTGATAAAAACCCGACCTGGACCATTATGGCCCTGGCCATGCGCTCATCGGAGTACCTGATAGACCAGGTTAAAAAACGCAATATTGTAGGTTAGGATAAGAGATAAAACAACATGGACAGAAGAGAATCCCTCAAAGCTTTGGTTATCGGGTCGTTAAGTACCGGCACGTTGCTGGTGGGCTGCGATACCAAAACCGACGAAAAAAGCACCCAGGCCGTAAAACGCGACGCCAAGTCGGATGCCTACGGCCGGACCGACGAAGAAAAAGAGCGCGATGCCCGCCTCCACGACGAAAAATTTTTTACCGAAGCCGAAATGGCCACCATTACCGTACTGGCCAATATTATTATACCCAAAGACAACCGCTCCGGGAGTGCTTCCGATGCCGGTGTACCCGAGTTTATTGAATTTATTGTAAAAGACCGGCCCGAACACCAGGTACCCATGCGGGGCGGTTTGCGCTGGCTCGATTTAAAAGCGCATAAATTATTTGGCAAAGCGTTTACCGATGCGGGCAAAGATCAGCAAATACAATTAGTAGAATTAATTGCTTACCCCGAGCAAGCAGCTCCCGAAAATACCCAGGGCGTGGCGTTTTTTAACCAGATGCGCAACTTAACGGCCGCCGGCTTTTTCTCGAGCAAAATTGGTATTGAAGATATTGGCTACAAAGGCAATACCCCCAACGCTTGGGACGGCGTGCCCGACGAAGTGTTAAAAAAATACAACCTGGCTTACGACCAGAAAACCCTGGCCGAGTGCCTCAAAAACGAAGAGCGCGGCCAAATCATGACCTGGGAGAGCTAACCGGTTAGCCTGCGGCCAATACCAGCCTTTAAAACTATCAGGCTAAAGGCTGGTATTGGTGCCGGGTTAATCTGTAAACAGTATTTTAGGCGAAATGGTAGCCTTTTTAACAATCAGCTTGCTTAGGTGCAGCTGTAACTAAGTTTGGGTTGTCGCCTAAATTCAGGAGTTTACCGGCTTTGGGCAAAGACAACATCGGGAGGCTTAGGTTTTGAATGAGGCGGCCGGTTATACTATTATGAAACAGGCTTTCCCACCAGGTGCGGGGCAAAATGGTAAAAGCGAGTAAAGTTGCCGGATGCTGCTGCACATATTTTTCGAGGCCGGCGGCAACATCCCGGCTGGCAACCTGCACAAAATCAAATTTCTCGTCCGGATAACACCGGCACAAATCATTCTTAATTTCCTCGTCGCTAACCAGATCCGGCTGGGTTTCGCTTTTAACATGCAGCACCGATAAAGAAGCCCCAAAAAGGGCTTTTACCTGTAAAATCTGGCGCATGGGTACTTCTTCAAAATTTTCGAAATCAGAAGCATAAATAATATTTTTTATGGGGCCAAAGGTAGCGCCGCCCGGAATAGCCAACACGGGGCAACGGCTTTGCCGGATAATGGTTTCGGTGGTTGTGCCAAAAAACTTTTTCAGCATATTGTCGCCGCCCGTAGTACCCATTACCACCAGGGCCACGTCCTGTTCTCCGATTATCTGGCAAAGTTCGCCCACAATATTGCCTTCTCTCAACAAAGTATTTAGTTCAACCGCCGTAGGGGCCTCTACGTTGGCCAGGAAATTATCCATTTCCTGTTGCGCTTCCTGTTTAAATTCCTGGCTGGCCCATTCCGGATCGCCGGTAAAACCCAGGGCTACCTGGTAAATGTGGCAAACCAAAACATTAGACTTTGTTTTTTGTGCCACATCCAGGGCATAACGAAGCGCATTAACGGCCGGAACAGAAAAATCGGTAGGAACTAAAATCGTTTTCATAAGGCTGAAGTTTAAGAGAAATAAAACGGAATAGATACATGCAGCAGGCTGCTTTTTTATTTATTCCAAATACATTAACGGTTAAACAGCCGGCAATTGATAGAACGGTATGGCTGCCAGGTAAAAGTAGTTTACGGCAGAAGGCTTAAAAATGATAAAAACCAGCTTTATAAATGATTAAGATTCTTTAGGATATACAAGTTATAAAGCAACATTTAGCGTAAGCAGATATTTTTATATCTATATTTTTTGCATCTTTTAGCCTCACTTTTAAGGTATTGTAAATTTTTTAGCTTACATTGTAAAAAATTATTGAACGAATATGCCGGTTACAATGTAGTAGGTGTATCATTAACAAATCAAAATGAATAAAGGAACAGTAAAATTCTTTAACGAAACCAAAGGATTTGGTTTTATTAAAGATGCAAATTCAGATCAGGATTACTTTGTACACGTATCAGGACTGAAAGACGACATCAGAGAAAACGACGAAGTAACTTTTGACCTGCAAGAAGGGAAAAAAGGACTAAACGCAGTTAACGTTAAACGTGCTTAGTTTTTACTTATAGCGTACTTAAAGGAGCCTTGCCCCCAGCAAGGCTTTTTTATTTTGCCTCTTCTGGTAAAAAATTTAAACCTTGTTTCAATAAATTAAAAACCGAATAAGATGAACCGAAAATACTTAGTAGATACCACTACCAAAGAATATCTGTGTGTAGCCCTTAAAAAAGGCCAGGATTGGGTGCCCAATAACCAAAAAGCACTGCCCGGTTTTATGGAAACACGCACAAACCAAAACGAAGAAAACTTCGAACTAATTTCCGGCGAATACAACGACAATTCTTTTTTCGAGAAATGGATCCGGAACGGTACGAACTTTATGTTCCGGTAGTTTAAACAAGTATTAAAGCTGAAACGGCTTTTGGCGGTGGTGGGTGATTAAACGTACTGCCCGGCAAAATAGCCCTGTTAATTAAGCTAATAAGAAAAGCCCTTGTAACGTGTTTACAAGGGTTTTTTGTTTTCTGGTTAAAAAGTGCTTTTAGCAGCTCCCCAGTACCACTTACTTAGGCGGCTTAAATATGGGGTGCACGTACCAATTGCAAAAAAAAATACTTTATATTTGGTATTCCCAACTAAACCAAATATTTATGCGCCTGCCTGTTTACTTGTTGCTCTTTTTAACCAGTTTCTTCGGGGCCTTAACTACCCGGGCGCAAAAGCTGCCGGTGCTGGGTATTGTGGATTCCATTGAAAAAGATAGCCTGATCGCTGCCGCCGGGTTTACTTTGCTCGGCGAACCCATGGAGAAAATGCTGTCGCCAAGTTTAACCGAAACGCAATTTGCAGCTAACCTCAAAAAAATAAAGCAAGCCAAAACCAAACTGTATTTGTGTAATGTGCTTTTTCCGGGCTCTATAAAAATTGCCGGCCCCGCGGTAAACCCGCAAAAAGTATTAACCCACCTCGACCAGGTGGCCAGCCGGGCCAAAAAGGCGGGCGTACCGGTACTGGTGCTGGGCAGTGGCGGCTCCCGGCGCTTACCCGAGGGGTACGACAACGAAAAAGCAAAAAACGAATTTGTTTTATTGTGCCGCCAAATGGCCCAGGTAGCCCAAAAGCATAAAATCATGATTGCCTTTGAGAGCCTCAACAGCACCGAAACCAATTTTATCAATACCCTCCGGGAAGCCGCCGAAGTGGTAAAAAAAGTAAACCACCCCAGCTTCCGGCTCAATGCCGATATTTACCACATGATGAAAGAAAATGAGCCCCCGCAGCATATTCTGGATGCCGGTAAAATTATTGCGCACGTAGAAATAGCCGAAAAAGAAAAGCGCTCTTTGCCGGGCGTTACCGGCGACGATTACCGGCCGTATTTCCGGGCCTTAAAAGCCATCAACTACCAGGGCCCTATTGTGATTGAAGCCTTTATCGATAAATCGGACCAGGAAATACCCCAGGCGCATAAATACCTCACCCAACAACTCCGGGAAGTATACAACACTAAAAAGCCTTAATAATTTTAGTTGCCCTTGCGGTGTCTTAGGATTGGTAAATAAGATTCTCTTAATAAGTATAAATCCCTTGTAGCTTTGGTTGCAAGGGATTTTTGTTTGGCGGGTAGCAGCTAAAAGTAAACCCTCTGGCAAATAGCCCTAAAAACCGCTAAAAACATACTTACTTTTAGGTATTTTTTAGTTCGTGCAAACAAGAGATGATTTATTTTTTCTATATTAATGCTTTAGAATATTAGCATCCCGCATGACACCTGCCCAGCCGCAAACAGTTAAACAAAGTCTGAACAAAGCTTACCGATTAATCAAACCCAAACGCGCCAGCATGGAAGCGTTTAAGGCCAACTTAATTCATTTACTCCAGGGCATCGACGAAAAAGAAAGCGAAGAAAACGTGAAAATCCAGCTCATGGATTTTCTCAAAAATACCTTTTACCACCCCGATTATTTAGTAGCTACCAAAGGTAAAACCGATTTAGTTATTCATACGGGCAAAGAAGCTAAAACCCCGGCGGGCGTGTTGGTAGAAGTAAAACGGCCGACGAATAAAGGCGACATGGTGAGTAAAACCAACCTGAATGCCAAGGCCCTGCACGAACTCATGTTGTATTATCTGCGCGAACGCCTCGACGGCCACAACACCGATATGCGCCAACTGGTAATAACCAATATTTACGAGTGGTTTATTTTTGATGCCCAGGATTTTGAACGGCTGTTCGGCAAAAGTACCCAGCTCAAAAAAGACTACGAAGCCTGGAAAACTGGCCAGAAAGTAAGCCCCAACACCGACCATTTTTACAAAGAAATTGCCCGGCCTTTCCTGGACAACCTGCCCGAAGAACTGCCCTTTACCTACTTCAACATAAAGGATTTTGAAAAGGCGTTGCGCAATAAAGACCAGCAAGACGATAACCAACTCATTGGCCTCTACAAAATATTAAGCCCGGTGCATTTGCTTAAGTTGCCGTTCTCCAACGACAGCAACTCCCTGGACAAAGGCTTTTACAGTGAACTCCTGCACCTCATTGGCCTGGAAGAAGTAAAAGAAGGCAATAAAAAACTGATTCAGCGCAAAGCCCCGGCGCGGCGGCAAGCCGGCTCGCTTTTAGAAAATGCCATCCTGACCATTGAATCCGAAGATAGGCTGCGCAAGCTAAACCCGCCCTCGGCATACGGCAGCACCGAAGAAGAGCGGCTGTTTACCGTAGCCCTGGAGTTGTGCATTACCTGGGTAAACCGTATTTTGTTTTTAAAACTGCTGGAGGCCCAGCTCATTAAATACCACCGCGGCAGTGCGCACTATAAATTCCTGAACTACGCCACCATTCCGCAGTACGACGAGCTGAACAAGCTGTTTTTCCAGGTGCTGGCCCGCCGACCCGCCAGCCGCACCGGCGCCATCCAGCAGAAGTACGGGCACGTGCCTTACCTCAACAGTTCTTTGTTTGAACCCACCGACCTGGAAGACGATATTATTCGGGTAAACAGCTTGGATGATATGGTGGAACTGGATTTGCACCCCAACACCGTGCTGCGCGACGCCAAAAATAAACCCGTAGCCGCCAGCCTGAACGCCCTGGAATATTTGCTCCGCTTTTTAGATGCCTACGATTTTGCCTCCGAAGGCCGCGAAGAAATACAGGAAGAAAGCAAAACCCTAATTAACGCCGCTGTGCTGGGCTTA
Organism: Adhaeribacter sp.; assembly: GCF_057359045.1. Lineage (NCBI taxonomy): Bacteria > Pseudomonadati > Bacteroidota > Cytophagia > Cytophagales > Hymenobacteraceae > Adhaeribacter > Adhaeribacter sp. The sequence goes on along the minus strand of NZ_JBMQUD010000123.1, from coordinate 3,499 downwards.
ATATTCGAAAAAATAAACGGCTACAAAGACGGCTCTATTTATACGCCCGGTTTTATTACCATGTACATGTGCCGCCAAGCCATAAGGCTGGCTGTGCTGCAGAAGTTTAACGACACCTATAACTGGCAGGCCGAAACGCTGGATGACCTTAAAAATTACCTCGCCGACCACCGCAGCACCGCCAAAATACTGGAGTTTAATGCCCTGCTCAACAGCCTGCACCTCTGCGACCCGGCCGTAGGCTCCGGCCACTTCCTGGTATCGGCGCTAAACGAAATTATTGCCATAAAAGCCGAACTCAAACTGCTCGCCGACCACAAAGGCGTGCGCCTGGCCAACCACGAAGTAAGCATTGAAAACGACGAGCTGATTATTACAAACCAGGACACCCAGGATATTTTTGAATACACCGTAAGCCCCGCCGCGCCCGGCAAACCGTTTTACGTGGCGCCCGAAACCCAGCGCGTGCAGCAAACCCTCTTCCACGAAAAGCAGACCATTATCGAGAACTGCTTGTTTGGCGTAGATATTAACCCCAACTCGGTTAAAATTTGCCGCCTCCGCCTCTGGATTGAGCTCCTCAAAAACGCCTACTATATCCTGGAACCCACTAACCAAGCAGCCAAAACCGTAACCTCCGGAAAAGCCGAAAACTCCCCCTTCGAAGGGGGCAGGGGGATGTCTAACAAAAGCCCCGTTTGCTACGCCGACACTCCCGATGTGCGCCCGGAGTTTGCCCAAACTAATACCGAACAGTCCCCCTTGGGAGGGGGTTGGGGGAGGACAAACGAACCCGAATTGCAAACCCTGCCCAACATCGATATTAACATAAAGCAAGGCAACTCGCTGCTCAGCCGCTTTGCCCTCGATACCGATTTAAAAGAAGCCCTGAAGGGTACTAAATACACGGTGGCCCAGTACCGCAGCTTTGTGCAGGAGTACAAAACCAGCCACAACAAAGACCGCAAGCGCGAACTCGAAACCATTATTAACGGCATTAAAGCCGATTTCCGGACGGAGATTTACCGCAACGACCCCAAAGTAAAACGCCTGCAAAAACTAAGCGGCGAGCTGCAGGTGCTTACCACCCAAACCAGCATATTTGAGCCCAGCGCCAAAGAGAAAAAAGCCCGCAAGCAGCAGCAGCAAAAACTGGAAGCCGATATTGCCGTACTCAGCGCCGGCATCGAAGAAATAAAAAGCAATGCCATTTACCGCAATGCCTTCGAGTGGCGCTTCGAGTTCCCGGAAGTGCTGGACAACGACGGTAATTTTGCCGGCTTTGATGTGGTGATTGGGAATCCGCCTTGGGGTGCAGAAATGGATAATAGTTCTCTGCAAATAATCAAAAATCAGAACTTCGATATTATTATACGAATGATTGATTCCTTTATGTTTTTCATAAATAAATCATTCGCTTTAAAAAAATCAATAGGTTTAATTTCCATGATTATTCCTGATGTTATTTTATATCAGGTTGATAACAAGGCGTTAAGAAATAAAATTTTAACTGATGGGCAATTACTAGAAGTAATAAATTTAGGAGACAATATTTTCCAAGATGTTGCTAGAGCGTCTGCTATCCTTTTAATCGGCTCTAGTAAAACCAATAAAACATTAGCTGGAAAATACAGAAAGAAAAACTTAGATTCTATTAATGATATAAATTTTCAGATTGTTGAAACTGATTTATTTAAAAGTTTACCTTATTATTTATTTGCTACCGAAAACATAAGCGGCTATAATTTATTAAGAAGATTAAGCCAAGCAAAATTAGAAGACTATTTAGATGAAAGTGGTATACAAAGAGGTGTTAGTCCAGATTTTAAAGATGCTTTTGTTGTAGATGAGGAGATAGTGAATATTAATAATTTAGAAAAAGAAAAAATCAAAGTAACGGTTACTGGTGGAGTTGATGTAAAAAAATATATAGCTGGTAATAAATCGAAAAGAATAATCTACACTTCAGCAAAAGATAAGCCTGAAGAAATCCCCTTTATTATTGAATATTTAAAACCATTCGAAAAGAAAATTACTTGTAAAGAGGTCAAAGAAGGTAAGCATCCTTTTTATTCATTACATCGAGTAAGAGAAGAAAAAATATTTACTAAAGCCAGTAAGATAATTGGAGTAATTACTGGAGATAGAATAATTACTGCAATAGATGAAGAACAAATTTATCCAACTGATGGATTGTATGTTTTGTGTGGTGATGAATCGGTTAATAATAAATTTTTAGTAGCGCTACTTAATTCGAAGTTTATCACCTATTTATATAGATTATTTTCATTGGAAGAAGGCAGAGTATTAGCTCAAATTAAGCCAAGTATTCTGACTGAAATTCCAGTTCCAACAATTTCTCAGGCACAACAACTACCTTTTATTAATAAGGTTGACCAAATTTTGGCTGCAAAACACGTGAACTTACAAGCCGATACTACTGCACTGGAAAAGCAAATAGATGAACTGGTTTACCAACTTTATGAGCTCACGGAGGAGGAAATTGCCATTGTGGAGGGGGAATAATTATTACCTATTTCTTTAACATAAAGTAATGAAAGGAATATCAAATAAACTTTATGGAATTATTAATTCACAATAGGTTTGTGATTTAATTTTTCTATTGAGCAAGGAACTTGAATATCGTTTTTTAACAAGTTTCTCGCTCAATAGACAATAGTGAACTGCTTTTGAGGTTACTTAAGGTTAAATGCGTAGCATTTGTAAATGTTTGGCTTACCTTAGGCTATTACTTTCTACAAATAGTATGCGGTCGAACCCCCAATAATCGAAAAGGCAAAATAACATACTGCGTAACTCTACACTTGCACCACCGTGATGTTTAAAATCCTTATTCATAGCTAATTGTTCAAGTTCTTTAGCTACGATAAAAAGACTTTTAGATACGTCATTTTTAGAAAAATATTCACCGAGAATAGCCGAATTTAATCTTGCTAATTGGCTTTCAACATTAGCCTTAACTTGACGGGCTATAACAGCACCATCTTTGGCATTCTGTTCAACTAGGCCCATTGCGACATTTAATATTTTTTTAATTCCTAAACTGCCCTTTGCTCCATAAGTAAAACCTTCTTTAATAATTTTACTCCGTTCTGCTGTATCATGAAATGAAATTTCCTTCATACAATAATCAATGGCAATTGCTATATATGAACAGACAAGATAAAGGCAGCGTAAAGCTAATTCGCGATGGTTTTCCTTAATAATAGACTGCTCTGCAAAAAATTTCGCATGCATCATCCATTCGTTACAGCTGTCGAAAGAAAGAGGAGAAGACAAGAGGCTCTTACAGTGTTTAATACGACCTTTCCAATCCCCATCCAATTTATTTAAGGAGTATTCACTAATTTTTGAATAAAAATCTTCGTCAGAAATTCGTTCTTTCATTCCTTCGTCCGATGCAGAAGATAATTTGTGCAGAAAATGACCATCCAACACTACTATTCCTAATTCCCTACCAAAGTCTTTAACCTCTTGT
>NZ_JBMQUD010000122.1:0-42287 GCF_057359045.1 Adhaeribacter sp. | reverse complement strand
TTGCCCGTGGTTTGCAGCACCCATGTGCCGTAAGCCGCCGCAAACTTTACTACGTCTACCGGCGTTAAACCTTCACCGGCTACGCCGCCTATCGTCCCCCGTATCCCGGATATCGTCTTGATTAACGTCACTTCTCTTCTTCTTTTTTGTGCAAAAGTACTTAATAGTATATTAAGAAATAAAATAAAGTTTCCGCTTTGCCCCACAAAGGCACCTTGCTGCAACGGATTAGTTAATGTTTCTAAATGATTTATCTACTTCACTCCTATTTTTTATAAAAAAGTTTAAAAAACTTTTATGGAATATCCGGGATGCTGCATCTTAAATAATATAAATTGCATAGCTGCAGCGGCTTCTTACGTTAAAGAACCGGTTAGAAACCGTTTTAGCAAAACATGTAATTTATACAAATGGAAAACTCGGCCGAAGAGAAAAGATTAACCAGAGAAAAACAGTTGCAGGCCTTTAACCGGCTTTTGGATGTTATGGACGACCTGCGGGAAAAATGCCCCTGGGACCGGAAACAAACCATCAGCAGCCTGCGGCATTTAACCATTGAAGAAACCTACGAGCTTTCGGATGCCATTATGCGCAACGATATGCAGGACCTGAAAAAAGAAATAGGCGATGTTATGTTGCACCTGGTGTTTTACGCCAAAATTGCTTCCGAAACAAACACGTTTAACCTGACCGAGGTTTTAAATACTTTGTGCGATAAACTGGTATTTAGACACCCACATATTTACGGCGATGTAACTGCTAACACAGAAGAGGAGGTAAAACAAAATTGGGAAAAACTTAAAATAAAAGAAGGCAATAAATCGGTACTGGGCGGTGTTCCGGTTTCGTTGCCCGCACTGGTAAAAGCCATGCGTATTCAGGAAAAAGCCCGCGGGGCCGGTTTTGATTGGGAAGAAAAAAATCAAGTTTGGGAAAAAGTACAGGAAGAGCTGCAGGAATTTAGTCAGGAACTTAACCCAACCGATTTAACGCCCATCGATCCGGAAAAAGCTACCGGCGAATTTGGCGATTTATTATTCTCGCTGATCAATTTTGCCCGGTTTGTAAATATTAACCCCGAAGAAGCACTAGAGAAAACAAATTTAAAGTTTATAAAGCGTTTCCAGTTTATGGAGCAGGAATCGGCTAAGGACGGTAAACGTTTAGATGCCATGACGCTGGAGGAAATGGATGTATATTGGGAAAAAGCCAAACAATATTAAATTAAAAAACTACGTTTGGCCTATATCAAAACACATCCTGAAAGCAGCAAATTCGTAGATGTAGCAGCAATTTATTTACAGAAACAAAATTTTGTTTTGCCTAAGCGCTTAAAAACGAAACAAAGCTTATAAATTTTGTAAATTTTTCTACTAAATACCGAATTAATTCCTAAAAAAACTGTAGTTTTATTAACGCAACCTTAATTATATCCAGGATAAATTGGATATTGAATTAATAAGCGAACCCTTGTGTTTTGTGGGATACGCGATTTTGTTTAGGTTTGTAGGAAGAAGAAAGCAGGAAAATAGATTTAAAAGTATATTTATCCGGCAAACTGCTTTGATTTTTCATTCTGTTTTACATATTTGCATTAGCAATAGTAAAATTATAATTCAAACTAAGATTGGTTTAAACATATTAAATTAAATTTATTGGTTAATATTTAAAATTTTAAAACCCAAAACACAAACAACTAAACTTTAAATTACAACAACAATGGAAAAAAAGAATGCAGTAAGTACAAATGCTCCAAGACCAGCAACTAACGCGCCGGAAAAATCAGAAGGTAAGGTAGGTGGTATTTTTGCCAGTATTGTTATTCCAGTAGCAATTTTGGTATCAATTGCAATTTACATGTTTATATTAGGTAACCCTGCCAACTTTGAAGGCAATAATCCAGACAATCACCCGCTACCGGGCAATTACCTGGGCGTAGTTTATAAAGGTGGATTTATTGTACCTATGTTAATATCATTAAACTTAATGGTATTAGTTTTTGCTATTGAGCGTTTCTTAACTATTAGCAAAGCCAAAGGCAACAAAGGTATTGAGCAATTTGTACGTACTATTCGCCAACGCTTAAATCAAAAAGACATCAATGGTGCTATTGCTGCCTGCGATGCGCAAAAAGGCTCAGTAGCCAACGTGGTTCGCTCAGGATTAGGCAAATACCGAGAAATGGAACTGGACCGCGAATTGCCAAAAGATCAAAAAATCCTGGCTATTCAAAAAGAGATTGAAGAATCTACAGCCCTGGAATTACCGATGTTAGAAAAGAACCTGGTAATTATTTCTACTATTGCTTCTATCTCTACCCTGGTTGGTTTGATTGGTACAGTACTTGGTATGATTAAAGCGTTCGCGGCTCTTGCAACAGCTGGTTCTCCAGATGCGGTTGCCCTTGCAAACGGTATCTCTGAAGCTTTGATTAATACCGCTCTTGGTATTACTGGTTCTACCATTGCCATTATTGCTTACAACTACTTTACCAGCAAAATTGATGCCCTTACTTACAGCATCGACGAAGCCGGTTTCAGTATCATTCAAACATTTGCCGCTGAACATGATAATGCCGGTAATACCGCGCACCGTCCGGCTAGTGTTTAATTTTTAAACAGAAATTTAAAAAATTAACGTAAATGCCAAAAGTTAAACCACATAGAGCTAAACCTTCCCTGGACATGACGCCCATGGTAGATTTGGCCTTCCTGCTGGTAACTTTCTTCATGCTAATTTCAAAATTTGCGCCTGAAGAAGTTGTAGTGGTAGATACGCCATCTTCTACTTCCGATATCAAATTACCCGAGTCTGATATACTAACCATTAGTATTGATAAAACCGGTCGCGTTTTTTACGGAGTAGAAGGGCAACATACCAAGCGGGAATTAATTGATAAAATGGCCGCGAAATATAACATTGCCTTTACCGAAACTGAAAAGGCAAAATTCGCAAACATGCCCAGCTTTGGCGTACCTATTTCTAACCTGAAATCGTTATTAAACATGAACGATAGTCAGTTGAAAAGTGTAAACCAACCGGGTGTACCGGCCGACTCCCTTAACAATGAATTAGGCGATTGGATTCTAAACACGCGCTTATCTAACCCTAAAGTTAGGATAGCCATAAAAGGTGATAATGATGCCGATGTACCTACCATTAAAAAGGTAATAAAAACGCTACAAGACAGAAAGGTAAACCGGTTTAACCTGATTACCGATATGGAAGCTAAACCTAGACTTAATTAAGTAGTAAGAAAATGGCAGAAATACAAGAAAAAGGTGGCGGAGGTGGTAAAGGTGGGAAGAAAAGGGCCAAGAAGCAATCAACCAAAATCGACATGACGCCGATGGTGGATTTGGGCTTCCTGCTCCTGACTTTCTTTATCCTAACTACTACCTTCGCTAAGCCCCAGACCATGGAGATCAGTATGCCGGTAAAACCTAAAAACCAGGATGAACAATCGGAACTGAAAGCTTCTAACGCGCTCACCTTGTTGTTAGATGAAAGCGACAAGATCTATTGGTACGCCGGTTTACCGGATGAGCCAACTGCACCTGGTGTTCAATCCACGGATTATTCAGCAAACGGTGTCCGGAAAATATTACTGGATAGAAAAAATAATAAAGATCTGGTAGTTTTAATTAAACCGATGGAGAAGGCCCGTTACAAAAACCTGGTAGATATGCTGGACGAAATGAACATTACGGAGTCTAACAAATATGCGATTGTAGATGTAGACCCTCGTGATGAAAAATTAGTTGAAAAGGCAAAAGCAGAAGGGAAGTAAAAATGGAAAGTAAACTTAATTATGCAACAGCGTCGCTAAACGATATTGTTTTCGAGACGCGTAACAAAAGCTACGGAGCTTATTTTCTGCGGAAAATTTACAACAAGCACGTAACTATTGCTACTTTAATAGCCATTGCGCTTTTCATTCTCTTTATAAGTGCTCCTTTAATTGCCAACCTATTGGGCGGCGATAAAGAAGAAGTAGTTGTGCAAGAAGAAAGAATAGTAGAATTGACTGAGCCACCGGCCTTAGAAAATAAGCCGCCACCACCGCCGCCACCAGATTTACCACCACCGCCACCACCAGTGGTATCAACGGTTAAATTTACGCCGCCGGTAATTAAGAAAGATGAAGAAGTTCGGAAAGAAGAGAAAATTCCGGATCAGAAAGAACTCGAAGATGTGGTAATTTCTACTAAAACCGTAGAAGGTAATACCAACAAGGAAGAAATTCTGACTGTAGTTGAAGCTCCGAGCGAAGTAGGCGAAGTAGTAGAAGATAAAATCTTTACTTTCGTGGAGCAACAGCCTTCTTTCCCAGGGGGAGAAAGTGAACTAAACAAGTTTATCAAGAAAAACCTGAAATACCCACCAGCCGCTTTACGTAACGGTTTAGAAGGCTTAGTAGTAGTTCAGTTTGTGGTAAACCGCGAAGGTGAAATTTCCGACGTACAAGTTGTTAAAAAACTTGGCGGCGGTACCGACGAAGAAGCCGCCCGGGTAGTTAAACTTATGCCTAAGTTTACACCGGCTAAACAAAATGGCCGCCCCGTTAGCTTCCGGTATACCTTACCAGTTCGGTTTGGTTTACAATAATAAAATCTCACAAAAGCAAAAAACCGAAGCTTTACGCTTCGGTTTTTTGCTTTTTAGCCCTACACTCTTCTAAAAAAGTTAAATATAAACTATGAAATAATTCGTTTTTTGCATCCTTATATAAATAGATAGCTCATGCATGAACCTTTGGAGAAAACACCCGAAACAACCTTACAAAAATTCTTGAAATATTTTGGTCTATTTATGACATTGGTTTACCCGGCTTTCGGACTATATCTAATATTTTCGTCGCCGGAACAATTAGCCCTAGATTCGCAGATAAAATTAATATTGGGTATTACCCTTATATTGTACGGAGCTTTCCGGTTTTATCGTACGTACCAGCGCCATTTTAAAAATAAACAATCGGCAAGCCGGTTTGATTAAGGACTAAGTAGAACCTATAATATTGACTAAAGCATTCGCTTTTATCGTATAATAACATTATTAATCCAGACTTATCTTTAAAACACTTTGTAATTATAGATAAGCTATCATAAACACCTGAAACAGTAATAATAAAATGAAAGATTACTTGCTCAAATTGCTAGGGGTAGTGTTGGTTTGTGCCGGAATAGCTGCCTGTAACCGCTCAGGCAAAATAGACGACACGCCTACTTCGGGTAATTTAAAAATAAGTGTAGACGAATCGTTTGCCCCTATCATTGATTCGCATGTTTATACCTTCCAGAAACTGTATAAATATGCCAAAGTAAAGGCACAGTACAAATCGGAAGGCGAAGTAGTAAAAGACCTGGTAAACGATAGTGCCCGGGTAATTATATTATCGCGCCTGTTAACCCCCACTGAAAATAAATTTTTTGAAAAAATTAAAATAACACCCCGTGTAACAAAAGTAGCCGTAGATGGCGTAGCATTTATTATAAACCCTGAAAATACCGATACTTTACTAGCTGTTTCGCAGCTAAGTGATATATTTACCGGAAAAGTAACTTCCTGGAAACAAGTTAATGCAAAATCAAAGTTAAACGATATAACAATAGTTTTTGATAACAACAATTCCAGTACGGCTCGTTACGTTATAGATTCTATAAATAAAAAGCAACCTTTGCCCCCAAAAGCATTTGCTTCTAATTCGAACCCAGCGATGATAGATTACGTAGCAAAAAATCCGAATGCGATTGGGGTACTGGGCGTAAATTGGATAAGTGATTTTGATGATTCGGTAGCCATTGGGTTTCTGAAAAAAATAAAAGTAGTTGCGGTGGGGCGTCAAATGAACCTGGCTGCTCCCGACCAATATTATCAACCGTTTCAAGGTTACCTGGCGCAGGGAGCTTATCCGCTGCGCCGGAACTTATATGTAATAAGCAGAGAAGCACGAGCTGGAATTGGCACTGGTTTTGCATCTTTTGTTGCAGGCGACAAAGGACAACGAATATTTTTGAAATCAGGCTTGTTACCAGCAACTATGCCAATAAGATTGGTAAATGTTACCGAATAATTTATTATTTTTAACAAACAACTAAATAACCTTAAACCAATGATCAAAAACTGGAAGTATGTTTTGGGAATTGTATCTTCTTTTACGGTTACGAGCGCGTTTTCGCAATCGTTAAAAGATGCACAGCAGGCAACAGATCTTGAACGTTATAGAAGTGCTATCAATACTTTACAAACTTTAAACAAGTCTAATGCCAGCGAAGAAGCTGCCTTATCTTTAGCCGATGCTTATATAAAAATTGGCAAACCAGATTCAGCAGCTGTCTATCTAACCCAGGCTGCAGCTAATACAAAATCGGCTGTAGGTTTAGTAGCTGCCGGTAAAGCTGCTCTCTTAAAAGGAAATACCAGCGGCGCCGAAGAACAATTTGAAGCTGCTATAAAAGCCTCAAAAAAGAAAGATCCTAATATTTATATGCTCATTGGCCAGGCTTATGCAGATGCTAATGTAAAAGATCCGGCAAAAGCCATTGAATATTTGAACCGGGCCAATGAATTAACCAAAAACAACAACGCCGAGGCTTATATTATTCTGGGCGATGTAAACCAACTTAACCCAAATGGTGGGGGTGCTGCCATGACTGCCTACGACCGCGCCGTACAAATCGACGCAAAAAATGCCAAAGCTCATTTTAAACGTGGTCAGTTATTTGTACGCTCCCGGAACTTCAACGAGGCACAATCTGCGTTACAAGCCGCTTTAGCCGCTAATCCTAACTATGCTCCGGCTTACCGGGAGTTAGGCGAAATGTATTACTTTGCCGGTAAATACGACCAAGCCCTGGAAAACTACCGCAAGTATACCTCCATGGCCGAAAACACGCCTGATACTAAGGCTAAATACGCTTCGTTTGTATTCTTAACCAAAGATTACGCCGGTACTATTAAAGAGGCTCAGGAAGTTCTAAAAAGCGATCCTAATAATGCGACCATGAATCGCTTATTAGCTTATTCATTATACGAAACCAAAAAAGATCAGGAAGCTTTAACGGCAATGGAAAACTACTTTAAAGTAGCCGACCAATCTAAAATTTTAGCATCGGATTATGCATACTACGGCCGTATTTTAGCTGCTAATGGTAAAGGCGAATTAGCGCAACAAAATTTTGATAAAGCGCTGCAGATGGATCCAACCAATGTGGAATTGATGGATGATCAGGCTTCATTTTACGTAAAGCAAAAGGCTTACGACAAAGCTATCCCGCTTTACAATAAAATTTTAGAGAACAATCCTAAAAATGCGAATATTACCAGAATTTATTTAGCGAATGCTTACTTCGAAAATAAAGAATACGATAAAGCCGACCCGCTGTATGAAATGGTATTAAAATCTAACCCTACTTATATACCGGCCCTGGTGCAACGTGCCGAAATTATCGATGCCAAAGACACTGATAAATCTGGTGATGCCAAAGCAGCCTACGAAGAAGTAATAAAAGTTATCAACCAAGACCCCGCTAAACAGCAATCTTACAAAGGCACTTTGGTTGCTATCAATTATAAATTAGGTTTTTACGCTTACCAAGGCAAAGACTATAATAATGCCAGTAAATACTGGAACGAGGTATTGCGTTTAGATCCAGGAAACAAAGAAGCGTCTGCAGCCCTTAAGAATATTAATGCAATTAAGGCAAGAAGATAATTGATAGTAACTCCAATAAAAAAGCCTGCTTAACATTAAGCAGGCTTTTTTATTGGAGTTAATTTTCATCTGCAAATAACGCCCATTTAGCTAATACGTTTACAAAATCGGGTGGTAACTCAGAATCGAACTGCATATAACTATGCGTTACCGGGTGTTTAAACCCTAAAGATTTCGCGTGTAAGGCTTGCCGGGGCATAATGTCCAAAGCATTATTTACAAATGCTTTAAAAGAGCCCGTCCGGTTACCGTAATTTATTTGGGTACCACCATAAGTTTCATCACCAAATAATGGATGACCCAAAAATTTCATGTGTGCCCGAATTTGGTGCGTACGGCCCGTTTCCAGGTTACATTGTACCAACGATACATATTTGAAAGTCTTCAACACTTTATAATGGGTAACCGCATGCTTGCCCTGCTCACCGTTTGGGTAAACCGTCATAACTTTCCGGTCTTTTAGGCTCCGCCCCACGTGGCCCACAATGGTACCCGTTTCGTTTTTAGGCACTCCCCAAATTAAAGCATAATAGGTACGCTCAATGCTATGATCATAAAATTGGCGGGCCAGATAAGCCATAGCTAAATCGGTTTTGGCAATAACCAATAATCCGGAGGTATCTTTATCGATGCGGTGCACCAGGCCCGGACGCCCCTCACCGTTACGGGCTGTAGGCAAATTCTGTAAATAATAAGTAAGTCCATTTACCAGAGTGCCGGTCCAGTTACTATAAGCGGGGTGCACTACCATACCCGCGGGTTTATTTACCAGCAACAGTTCCGCATCTTCGTAAATAATATTTAAAGGTATATTCTCCGGAACAATATCGGTATCGCGCGGCGGATCGGGCAGCGTAATGGTAATAATATCCTGCGGCTTAACTTTATAACTTACCTTAGCCGGCCTGGCATTTACTTGCACCGACTCTGCTCTGATTGCTTCCTGCAGCTTATTGCGCGTAACATTGGGTAAGCGATCCATTAAAAATTTATCGAGCCGCAGTAGCGCTTGCCCTTTATCTACCACAATGCGGTAATGCTCATAAAGCTCATCCGAATCCGGATTACTTTCGATAATATCTAAATCCATTAAATAGAAATATGCATTCTGCCAAAAAGCATTGGCCTGCCTTTTGGTAATTTGAGTAAAATAATTTCAACAAATAAATTCTAATACTTACCTCTTATTAAAACAAAGAGTAAATTTATTTAAACCATTCTTTTTTAAAATACGCTTTAACAGTTGTATAGCTTCTTCAGGTATAATAATGAAGAGAGGCTTACCTAAACCCTAAATAAGCTCTTGTTTAGGGTTGAAGTAATAACAGCCTCGGTTTAACCCAAAGCCTTAAACACCACCCATGGCTCATTAACTGGCTTTTGTATTGCTAAACGATTCATATATCTCAACTAGAATGAAATAATGGATCCGTAATATTATAGGCAGAATTAAACCAACAGCGGAAATAATAAAAGAAAATAAAAAACGCCGAAGTAAATAAATACCCCGGCGTTTCAATCTTTAAACTAAAATTATTATTTCTTTTTCTTGGTAGAAGCAGGAGCTGGTGTAGTAGCTTTTGGCGCTGTAGTATTGTTAGCAGGAGCAGTACTGCTGGCATTGTTAGCAGAATTGGCCGCTGCAGAACCTTTGGCTGGCGGGGTTACGCCCATCTTTTTCAACACTAAATCAGAAATATTGCCATCTTCAGGAGCATGCAACAAAATGGCATTGGTACCATAACCGGCATCGGAGTTAAACACGTAGGTATAACCGTTTTCTTTGGCTACTTCATCAATAGCACCTTGCATTTTTTTATAAGCCGGCTCCAGCAAAGATTGTTGTTTTTTCTGTAAAGATACTTCGGCATTCTTCTGAAACTCTTCAATAGAAGAACGCAGGTTCATTAATTCTTTCTCTTTATCCGCCCGTACTACATCTGTCATGGTACCGGCAGCTTTCTGGTAAGTTTCGCCCTTAGTCTCAAATTCTTTGTATTTGGCTTGTAGTTGAGATTCTAATTGGGTACTGTAGGCTTTCAGGTCAGATTCGATACGTTTGGCTTCGGGCATTAAAGCCAGGATATACTCCACATTAGTATATCCAATTTTAAGATTAGCAGCAGTTTGTGCGTGAGACACAAAGCTAATTGCTACCATAAATACTGCTGCCACTAAAAATTTAAACTTGTTCATTCTTTTAATAAATTATGTTTGTGTTACTTTTTTTTCGATTGTGTTTTATTAGGTTGTGTTTTATTGGTTGCTGGTTTCTTTGTTACCGGTGCTGATTGGTTATTCTCATCGCCGCCCATATCTGATGGAGTTTGCGCCGCTGGTGTATCACTGGGGTTTACAACTGGCCGGTCTGTAGCCGGGGCATTTTTATCCGGCGATGCCAGTCCTAACGCTTCCAACACGTATTCGGTATAATCGTGGGTCGGATTCATGTATAATAAAACCAAACCATCAGATTTACCAAAAACAAACTGCAATTGTCGCTGTTTGGCTACTTTTTCAATGGCATCCGATAATTCGTCCAGTACGGGCCTGACCAGTTCCTGCCTTTTCCGGAACAATTGGCCTTCGTAACCAAATATTTTATTTTGATATTCTTTTGCTTCTTTTTCCTTTGCGGCAATTTCGTATTGGCGCTTCTTCTTCATTTCTTCGGTCAGAAGCACCTCTTCGGCCTGGTAATTTTTTGTTAATTTATCTACTTCTTTAAACCGGGTTTCAATGTCTTTCTGCCAGTTTTCGGCAAGCTTATCTACTTCTTTTTGCGCTGCAGTATATGCCGGCATTTTACTCATGATAAACTCCGAATCTACGTAGCCAAATTTTTGGGCATAAGTAGCTTGGCCGGTAAAGAAAGCAAATAAAATTAAAAATAATATTTTTTTCACTTTATTCATTTACTGCTATAGCATTAAAGCAAGTATTTAGCCAAATCAGTTCCTTTTCCTTAAAAATTTTATCTGTAACGCTATTTTTTTTCTTTAAAGGCATAAAGTAAAAATATTATTACAAATGAACAGGCTATTATCTTAACTGCTGCCCAATCATAAAGTGGAACTGACCTTTTTTCTCGGCTCCCGGATACTGATCAAAAGGTATACCATAATCAAACCCTAGTAAACCAAATGCCGACATAAAGATGCGTACCCCTACCCCAGCTGACCGGTAAAGTTTAAATGGATTATAATCGCGGTAGTTACCAAAGTTATTACCCCCTTCGGCAAACCCCAGTACAAACACCGTTGCGGCCGGGTTTGGCGATACCAGATAACGCATTTCAGCAACGTACTTGGTAAAGGCAATACCGCCTTGCTGAGTAGGCGATACAACCTGGTCTTCGTAACCCCGTAAGCCTACAAATTCTGTACCTACAATAAAGTTACCAACACCTAAACCAGAACCACCTAATTTAAAGCGTTCAAAAGGCCCTACCTCAATATCTTTGTTAAAAGTACTCAGGAAACCATAGTGCGCCCGGGTATTAAATACCAACTTGCCATTAGGTGAAAGCGGTGTAAACCACGAGGCATCAAACATCCACTTCTGGAACTCAATCCATTTGTTTTGCTCAAACTTATCGGAAAGCTGCGAATACGGCGGGGTTATGTTAAGGCTTAAACTAATTTGGGAACCGCGCCGCGGGAAAGTTAACTGGTCTAAGCTGCTGCGCGATAAAGTATTAATAAACGAAATACTGTTGGCGCTTGCCCGGTTAGTATTGGGGTCGGAGTTACCAAAGCCGTAGTAGTTTACAAAATCGCCGCTGGTAATATATTGGTTATAGCTAAGCGAGTGCGATAAAGAGAAGTTATTATCTGGTTTACGCAAACGTCGCCCTAAACTTACATTAGCACCATTAATCATAATAGAACCGCGTTCCCGCGTACCGGTACCCCCTACTAAGCTCCGCGAAATGGTTTTATTTACGCCTACGCTAAAAGAATTCCGGCGCCGGCCACCTAGCCAAGGTTCGGTAAACGATAAGGAATAAGATTGGTAACTTAAACCATTGGCCTGAATATTAAGAGCTAACCGCTGACCATCGCCGCTGGGGATGGGCCGCCAGTTCCGGAAATCGGTAGCTTTACGGGCAGAGAAGTTATTCAGGACCAAACCTACTGTACCTACAATACCGTAGTAACCACCCCAACCACCCGATAGGGTAATCTGGTCGTTTGGTTTTTCGGAAACAGTATATTTAATATCTACGGTACCATCGGCCTCATTTGGGATGGGATTCATACCAATAGTCTCCGGATCAAAATAGCCCAGGGTTGCAATTTCTTTCTGCGACTGAATTAAATTGGTACGGCTAAATTTTTGGCCTGGGATGGTATATAATTCGCGCAGAACTACGTGGTCGCTGGTTTTGGTATTACCCGATACGGTTACATCTTTAATTCTGGCCTGGGCACCCTCGTAAATACGCATTTCAATATCAATAGAGTCGCCGTCTACGGCCACTTCAATAGGGTCTACCTTAAAAAACAGGTAACCATCATCCATGTACAACGACGATATATCCATACCACCGGCCGGGTCGTACTGTAAGCGCTTATCCAGGCGTTCTTTGCTGTAGGTATCGCCTTTTTCAATGCCTAATACATTGGCTAGCTGTTTCTCGTCGTAAACGTAATTACCACGCCAGGTAATATTCCGGAAAAAATATTTACGTCCTTCGTCTACCCGGATGGTAATGCCTAAGCGGTCTTCAGATACGTTGTAAATCGAGTCCGAAATAATTTCGGCATCGCGGTAACCTTGCGAGTTGTAATATGCCAAAAGACTTTGTTTATCTTCCTCAAACTTGGTGGGCTGAAACTTAGAGGCGGTAAGGAGCTTATAAAATTTCTTCTCTTTGGTACCTTTTAATTTGCCTTTTAGTTTCTTATCGGCTATGGCTTCGTTCCCAACAATGTTAATATGATCAATTTTTACTTTATCGCCGCGGTCTACATTGATATTTAAAACTACACTGTTGGCCAGTACCGAATCGGGCCGCGGCACAATGTTTACTTTCACGTTCATAAAACCTTTTTCAAGGTAATATTTACGCACAGCATTTTTTGTAGTATTTAAAACCGCATCGTTTACTATCCGGCCCCGGATTAAGCTAATTTTTTTGGTGAGTTCGTCTTGCTGGCCTTTTTTTATGCCATTAAACGCAAAACGCGACAACCGTGGCCGCTCCGTAATATAAAAGTCCAGGAATATTTGGTCGCCTTCTATTTTGGTAACCGATACTTCGGCCCCACCCACAATACCCTGGTCCCAGAGCTTGTTCAGGGCTTTACCTAAATCTTCACCCGGAATAGTAACCGGATCGCCAACTTTAAGACCAGTAATAGAAGAAAGGGTATTGGGATCGAGGAATTTAGCACCACTAAAAGTAATACCGCCCACCCGGTATCGCTTAGGGTTGGCAAAATCCATAGGAACGTCAGTACCGGGGGTATTTAATTTAACTTGTGCTCCTGCCGTGAGCACTGTTGCTGATATCGAGATAAACAGCAACAAAACTTTTTTAATCATTAAACGTTATTTCGTTAGTTGTTCGCTTATTTTACCAAATCTTCGTTCGCGGCGCTGGTACGAGAGCAAGGCCTCGTAAAAATGTTGCTTCCGGAAATCGGGCCATAATAAGTCAATAATATAAAGTTCTGAGTAGGCTAACTGCCACAGTAAAAAATTACTGATGCGCATTTCGCCGCTGGTACGTATTAATAACTCCGGGTCGGGTATATTCTCCGTTGATAAATAATTGCCAATTAAATCCTCCCGAATATCTTCGGGCAATAATTTACCGGTGGCTACATCCTGCGCAATGGCTTTAACGGCTTGGGTAATATCCCAGCGGCCACTATAACTTAAGGCCAGTACCAAAGTCATCCGGCTATTGTTTTCGGTAAGTGCCATTGCTTCCAGTAACTCTTCGCGGCAGGCTTTAGGCAAGGCATTTACATCGCCGATAGCTTTTAAACGAATATTATTTTTTGTTAGTGTCGCCGTCTCCTTGCGGATAGTAGAAACCAATAATTGCATCAGCGCATTTACCTCGTACTGCGGCCGCGACCAGTTTTCGGTGGAAAAAGCATACAAAGTCAGGTACTGAATACCCAATTCTGCCGCCGCTTCTACCGTGTCGCGCACAGCGGTAATTGCGTTCTGATGACCAAATATCCGAAGCCCGCCCTTTTTCTTTGCCCACCTACCGTTACCATCCATAATAACGGCAACATGCTTCGGCAAATTGTTCAAATCAATATTTTCCTGAAGGTTCATTCAAAAGAAATTTCAGCGCAAGTTAACAAAATCTACCCAATTTTCAGCGCTCTTCCATAGGTTTTGTTCTATTTAATAGCCCGATTTTTAATATTTTAGCTTTTTACAGGAGTAGTTACGATTGCTTTAAACCTTATTATGACCTCTAAACCCGCTATTATTAGCGCAGCAGGTTTTTATTGCCTTTGTAAACATCGGGGCAAATAAGTTTATAAAATGTATAAGAAATACTGATGCCATTGTAAAAATACCAATCGTTATCGTACGGATTGGTATAGGGCAAAACGTCGGGGGGATTAGATTCGTAGTTTTTGTTTTTGAGGTAATCTACTTTGTCGCCGCCTTTAAATAGAGTTTTACGCGCAGCAGCTTCCAGACCCAGGTTCCAATGACGCGATAAAGCGTATTTTAAGCCAATACCCATTGGAATAGAAAGCACAAAGCCATTCTCGAAGGGTTTTATTACATTATCCTGTAGCACTACTTTGTTGTTGTAGTTGGCTACCGCCGCTCCCATAAAAAAATAAGGCGTCCAGCGGATGTGCCGCTTCTGATCATAGTAATTCAGGAAGTTGTAATCGAAACCCAGGGCCAGTTCGGCCAAATTGGTAATCATGTCGGCCCGGCGGAACTGATTCAGGGGGCGCTTTACGTCTTCGTCGTGGGCCCGCATTAAGCCCAAAGTTAAACCGGCCCGCAACACCAGGGGCTGCGAAACATCTTTTTTATAAAAAATGGTAACGGCTGGCCGATTATTTAAAAAGCGGTAATTGGGCGAAATCTCACCTTTGTAGCTGGTACCCCCAATACCTAAACCCAACTCACTGGTTTTGTAGTTCTGGGATTGTGCTACCGCATTTAACGAAAAAAAAACACTCCCTATTTGCATAGAACAAATAAGGAGTGACTTTACAAAAGATTTTATAATCATGCTATAACTTATATACCTGATAATAGCGGTTGGCCAGCCATAGCCGAATAGACCATTACCTGAATTTCGGGCCGCGGGTTCTGGTAGGCAAAATGTAGTTCAGGTGTAAACCCGTTACAATATACCAGTCATCGTCGGTAACATCGCCCCGCTGATCGCCTTTGGTACCAAAGCCCGGCACGTGCGGGTACTGGGCACCTAACTGCGGATCAGGTTCCGTACTAAAACCAGAAGCAGCACTACGGTCAGCTAATATAGCGGCTCTACGGCCGTTTTCGCCGTTAGCTAATAAATCGGCTTTAGAAGCGTAGGCACCGCTTACATCATCTAAATAATCGAAGAACGTTTTACGCCAACCAATTTCAAAGCTTAAATCCCACTGCCGATCCAGTTTATACCGGAAACCAATACCCAACGGCACGGCAACCTGTACTTTGTGGTAAGGCTTGGGATAACCCTGCCCACCTACCTGCTGCCCTTCGGTACCCAAAGGCTGTAACTCGTAGTAACCAGACGGTAAATCGGTGCTGCCTTCGTAGTAAGTTTTTGGATTATGATGGAATAAAGCAATACCAATAAAAGCATACGGTGTAAAATCAGGACGGCGGGTATACGCGCCCCGGTTCTCGTATAAATCAAAAACGGCAGTTCCGCTTAATTCTTTTATATCGTTCCGGAAATTTAAATTTCTTTTATACCGCGGTATGTTGTCTTCTTCGTTTTGCGAAGCACTTTTACGGTCGTCGCCGGTTATACGGCCCCAGGCCAAATTACCCCGAAACGTTACCCGGGGAAACATGCGGTAAGAATACTCGATACCAATATTAGGCCTAGTAGACTTAAACCGGAAACTGGTAAAATCTGCTTCCGGCACAATATCCCCGAAGTAGTTCATAGCATTTAGGTTAACCCCAATACTGGCGTACCTTCTTCTTTTGGTAAAACGCTGCGCCTCGGCATCGGTAGAAACCAGCGAGCATAAAATTACGCCCAGAACAAAAATAGAGACAAAATTCTTCATATGTATCCGGCTTTTTAATAACCTAATTGGCAATATTTATTTAGATTTTACCGTTTGGCGCTAAATTAACAACAAAATGCAATATTAAAAAAACAAAATCAGATATTCTATTTATGCTTTACTCGATATTTCGTTTATCGAGGCCCCAATTTAATTTATTACGCAAGGTATGCAGAAAATTTACCTGGGCAATTTTTACCAATTTCGCATTAAAATTCTCACGCCGTACCGCTATCTGAATAGAGGCATCTACGGGTTTAGAACGCGAATCGAGCGAAACCAAAAAATTATTGCTTCGGCCTTCTACTTCAAACGAAACCACACTTTTATCGGAAATTACCAAAGGCCTTACATTTAAATTATGTGGGCATACGGGAGAAATTACAAAATTGTTTGTTTGGGGGTGCATCACCGGCCCGCCGCAACTAAGCGAGTAACCCGTTGAACCCGTAGGGGTAGATACAATTAAACCATCGGCCCAATAAGAATTTAAATATTCTCCATCTAAGTAGGTGTGCACCACAATCATGGTCGAGGAGTCGGTTTTAAGAATAGAGAACTCGTTTAACCCAAAATTAATGCCGTCAAATACTTCCTGGTCGGTATCGGCCCGGATTAATGAGCGATCTTCGATGGTGTAATGGCCTTTAAAAAGCGCCTCTACTGCCGTAGGAATCTGATCGTAAGATACGGTGGCTAGAAAACCTAAGCGGCCGGTGTTTATACCTAAAATCGGGATTTGCGCGGCGCCTACGTAGGTAAGGGCATCGAGCAAAGTACCGTCGCCGCCAATACTTAACATAAAATTAATCCCCGCCAGCGAATCGCCCCGCCGGAAAGAAGTTACGCCCGCCGGCAGTTTAATAAAATTGCGCAGATAAATATTAAAGTACTCGCCCACCATAATTTCGGTATGCCGCGCACTCAGTTCATCAAACAAGCTTTGGATGTAGGGTATTAATTTTTCGGTAAAGGGTTTTCCTAGTATTGCTATTTTCATAAGCACAGGCAGCCAATGCCGCAACTCATTTCATTAATTTTCTGCGGCTTACCGGTAACCGGATTGCCAAAGGTACCTTTATTTATAATAAAGAAACGAACAAAGTAGCCGCTGCTGTAAAATAATAGGTATAGGCGTTCTGGCAGGTTTAAATGGCAGATTAATTAAATATTTAAATATTTCATGAGCAAATCCAGCCGGTCCTGATCGTCTTTTATCTCGGCCGCATCCTGAAACTGGGCCACAATGCGGTAATCGAAACGCTCAAAAGTGGCAATAATGCGGTTTAGGTCGGTGCGGTTAATTTTAAGCGTAACTTTTATTTTGTGGGGATCTATTTCGTCGGGCGATACGTAAGCACTTAATATTTTGGCATTGTTTTCTTCTACGTGGCGGCTTATTTCGGTTAACGAATAATCGCGCTCATTCATGCTCAGCACCAAAATACCACCTTGCCCCTGCAAAGCCGACATTTGCCCGAAAGCCGCAATGGTATCGTTTACCGTTATTACGCCTAAAAACTCCTGGTGCTCATCCAACACCGGCACTACCTGTATTTTGTTCCGGATGGCTAATTCCATTACGTTATAAAAGTGCTGGTAGTGCATGGCGTACACCTGGCTGTAACCTAACTCCAAGGTATCGAGGGTTATCCCATAAAGGTTTTTCTCAATAATATCGTCTTCGGTGATCATGCCCATATACTGCCGGTTTTTTACCACCGGCAACTGATTTACCCGAAACTCTTCCATCCAACGCACGGCCTTCTCAACCGAGTCGGAAATCTTGAGTGGGGGAATCATTTGGTTTATGAGCTCTTCGGCAATCATGCAATATTTTTTTCTTTCGGGTTGGTTATTATCTAACTAACAGGAAAATCGAACATCTATTTTAATAATAGTAATAAATTCCGGAATATATTACTTCAGGGTTAATTTCTGCCTTTTTACCAGGCCTATTACTTAAACCGTAAAACCCCGGAGTTGTTACATTTTATTATGCACAACTTACCAGAAAATAACACCCCCCCGGGTTATTTTACCTAATATAAAAGAATTTAGAGGTGCTTACAACCAGGCGGTTTTTTCCGGCTGCTTTATTTCTTTTTTCAGGAAGTTACTCAGTATACTATTAAATCGCTCGGGTTGTTCCATCATGGGCGCATGGCCGCACTCATCAATAAAATGGAGTTCGGAATTTTTGACCAGCCGGTTAAATTCATGCGCCACGTGCGGCGGCGTTATGGTATCGTTTAAACCCCAGATAAGCAAGGTAGGCACCTGTATGCGGGTAATGTCTTTGGCCATGTTGTGGCGTTGCGCCGATTTGGCAATAGTAACAATCCGCATGCATTTAGAATTACTATTGGTAATGCTAAATACCTCGTCGATGAGGTCTTTGGTAGCGGTAGCCGGGTCGTAAAAGGTATATTCTACGCGTTCTTTCAGGTATTCGTAATTACCCCGTTTCGGGAAAGAACCGCCCATAGAATCTTCGAACAAGCCAGAACTACCGGTTAACACCAACCGTTTTACCTGCTCCGGATTATCTAAAGTATATACCAGGGCTACGTGGCCGCCTAAAGAATTACCTAATAAAGTTAAATTGGTGAGGCCTTTAAACTTAACAAAACCTTGCACAAAGTCTACCAGGCCGGGTACGCTGGCCCGGTGCAGGGGCATCTCGTAAATGGGCATAAGCGGAATAACTACCCGGTATTCTTTTGAAAAAGCATTTACCACGCCGCCCCAATTACTCAGGGCCCCAAATAAACCGTGCAATAGTAAAAGCACTTCGCCCTCACCTTCATCAATAAAACTGTATTCGCCTTCTTCTTTAATTTCTATGTCTAATTCCATGCTTACGCGCTAGTTGGTCAGAGTTTTAAAATATACCTTTTATTTACCCAGAATACCTATTACCTGGGCCCAGTTACGCAACATATCCAGGCCATACGTAGTTAAGGCTGCTTCCGGATGAAACTGTAAGGCATATAAAGGTAATGATACGTGCCGGAAAGCCATCAGTTCCTGTTCGGCGGTGTAAGCCAAAGGCACCAGTACCGGGCTGGGTTCTTTTAACACCAGCGAATGGTATCTTACCACCGGCATCTGGCCGGGCAAATTATTAAACAAGGCATCGGGCCGGCAAATTATCTGTGATATTTTACCGTGCATGGGCCGGATGCTTTTTTCTAAGGTAGCCCCAAAAAATTCGCCTAAAGCCTGGTGCCCCAGGCAAATACCCAACATGGGCTTGGTTTGGCAATATTTTTCTATAACCGCCAGCAAGTTACCAGCCTGCTGCGGGGTACCGGGTCCCGGCGACAAAACAATGGCCTCAAACGCGAGCTGTTCAATTTCGGTTAGCGGCACGTCGTTCCGGATTACGTGAGCCGTTATACCCAACCGGCCAAAATAATCCAGCAGGTTATAGGTATAAGAATCGAAATTATCTAACAGCAATATCACCGGGTATGCTTTTAGTAATCAGTTTTTTAAATAGCATTTGCTTTGCCAACCCATAGCGTAGCCTATGGCCTCTATCTATAGGTATTTAAGCATAGGATATGTACTAACCAAACCCGCTTAAATTCTTGGGGTAAACTTAATATCTGCTTTTAGGACTTCCGTTTTGGCTGATTAAATTTAATAATTAAAAAATATTGCCCAATTACTCGTTTACGTTTAACCAGACCTGTTCAAAATATATCTTTTAAAGTTGCCAAAACACCTTTAACAAAAGGCAAAAGCCAGCTCATTACTTCTAGGGCAAACGGTGTAGCTTTTATTACCACGGGGTACACCACCGATTCTTTAAGTGTAGTATTAGACACGGCCACGCCCGCCAAGCCCGACACGTATAAAAGCAAGCTTAACGCCAGGCATATTTTTAACCCGCCCAACAAGCCACCCAATAAATTATCGAATATTCCCAGCGGGGTTAAATCCAATGCTTTTTTGCAAATACCGCCTAAAAACCGGGCTCCCAGAATTACCCCGAAAAATATCAGCAGAAAAGATATAAACGGCAGCAAACCGTAGGCATTGCCAATATATTGCTGCACTACCGGTATAACCGTAGTTAATAATTTTAAGCCCAGAATAAACCCCAGTACCAAAGCCAGCAAAGACACAAATTCCTGTAACAGCCCTTTCCGGAAACCCTGGAAAATACCGTAGGCTAAAGGCAAAGCCAAAAATATATCAAAAGCCGACAAGGTATTAAGCGTTGGTATTATTTAGTAAACGGCTTACCACCGCCGATATGGCTTTGCCATCGGCCTGACCACTTAATTCGCGCGCCGCAACACCCATTACTTTGCCTAAATCAGAAGGCCCTTGCGCACCTACCCGCTGAATTATTTCTACAATTTTTTCTACGAGGTCGCCTTCCGATAATTGCTGCGGCAGGTATTCTTCTATTACGGCCAGCTCGGCGCGTTCTACTTCTTCCAGGTCGCTGCGGAATTGCTTGGCGTAAACCTCGGCCGACTCGCGACGTTGCTTGGCCGCTTTGTTTAATAATTTAAGTTCAGCTTCGGGGGTTAAGGTTTCTTGCGCGCCTTTTTCGGTTTCGGCCAGTAATATTAAAGATTTAATGCTGCGCAAAGCCGTCAGGCGGGTTTTGTCTTTGGCCAGCATGGCTTTTTTAATATCGGCTTCTATTCTTTCTTTTAAGCTCATAGTTTTTGGTTTGTAGTTCTTGCTTGTATTACTTACTCCTATTAATCTTTACTTAAGTAAATAAAATAAGCCTAACACAAAGTAACGGATTAATATAAAAGTTTGACAAGCGTTTACCCGCAAAAATAGTTATTTTATCTGGCCTGTCGGCAGGATTTTTTAATCTGGTTTATTTATAGCCCGGTGCCAAATTTATACCGCTATTAATCTACAACAATTTAGGAGATAAAAAAAGGGACTAATGGGCTTAGGCCGCATCAATCCCTTTTAAAAGAAAACCAAATTATGGTTTATTCTACCACTACCATTTTCAACGATTTTACAAAGTCACCGGCAATCATTTGGTAGGTATAGATACCGCTGGCCAGGGAGTTGGCCCGGAAAGTAACTTCGTGGTTACCGGCTGGCCGCACCTCATCTACCAGAACTTTTACCACGGCTCCTAATTGGTTATAGATTACTACTTTTACCGTTTGTTTTTCGGGTAAGCTGTAGCCAATGGTTGTTTCCCGCTGGAACGGATTGGGGTAGTTCTGTACCAGGTTGTAACCCGCAATAGAGGTGCCAGAACGGAGTTCGAACGGTTTTTGTACGCTACCCACTATCTGGTCGGGGGTAAATACCAGGCTGCTGGTTTGCAAACTAATATCCTGCGCGGTTTGCTTGTTAAGCGCTTTAAACGTTAGCAGCTTTCCGGCATCGGTTAAGTCACCGTGCAGGGTCAGGAAAGCACGGTAAGCATTTAAAGCAGGCAGATATTCCTGTTGCGCCACCCCGCGGCAGATGCCGTCGATGAATACCCCCAGCTGATAATTTTCATCGGCTGGCTCCTTTTCGTTCAGGTACATCAAGGCCGTTATGGTCATGTTGTACTCGTAGTTTTGCGTTTTTACCTCGTAGCTATTTGTACGGCCGTTTTGGGTTTGGCTCAGGGTGCCATTGCCAGCCAACTTTAATTTGTAGCCCATACCGGGATACATAAATTTCAGGCTGCCCACCCAAGTATTTTTATCGGCTTCGTACGTAGCAAAAGAGAGCGGGTTTTTAACAATAGCGCTGTTTTTATTTGTGAGCGAGGCCAAAGCTTCATTCACATCGCTGCTCTTACTGCGCGGGTAACCAATCCAGTTCCAGGTGCCCGTTAGGTTTAACGGCGCAATGGTAGCTAATTTATTACCTACCACCCGGAGGGTATCGGGGCCATGCGACAAGTACAATAAATAACCCGATTGGGTATTGAGGGTACTTAAAGAGCCTTTCCAGCCGTGTTTGGCAGTATACTCCGAGAACTGCGTTTGTGATTTAATGGTCATGGTTTTTGTTTCATCATCCGAAACCAAACTACGCAGCAAGGTATTTAAACTCATATCGTCGCTGGCTACATTCAACGAAATCCAGTTCCAGCCTTGGGTTAGCGGAATGGTTTGGAGCATGCCTTTCATGTGCAAAATATAAGGCGCACGGGCCGTACCCAAAGTACCATCCGGTACAAAGTAAGTCGTTTCCTGGGCCCCATATTCTATGCCGGTAAGGGCATTCCACATCCGGAAGTTTAAGGTTTCCTGGCGCAAATTAGGTTCGTTGCTATACACGGTAATAAAGGCAGCGTAAACATTTAGATTAGGCACGTACTCAATGCGGGCATTACCCCGGGGTTGGCCGTTTACAAACACCCCAATTACATCACGGGCATCGGTAGAGAGAGGTGCGTTGGCATTGGTCAGGCTATATTGCGCCACAATATTCATACTGTACTGGTAATTAGCCGGATTAACCGCCCAAGCCGGCGGAATACCCAGCAACTCATATTTAACTGGCAATTCCAGTACTTTATCATCTACCTTAGCGGTAATAGTGCCGGTATAAACGCCTGGTAATAAATCGGCTTTTGGCTTAAAGCTTAGCTTATAGGCATTTTCGGGCAACATGGCGCCGGTAGTTGTAACCGGGGTTAGCCAGGTAGGATGCGCCGTAATCGTAAACGTTTTGGTTATTTTGGTGGCATTCTTCAGGTCGGCGCGTAAATTTTCTACTTGGCCGTATTGGGCCGAAGCAATCAACTCGGCCGGATCCCAGAATACCGGCGCGGCATTTACTTTAAAACTCCAGATTACCGGGTATTTCTGCACGTTTTTGCTCAAATCCTGCAGGTCGCTTACGGTGGCCGTTAGCTCAACGCCTTCTAAGGTATTAATCAGCGCGGCCGGATTGGTTTGGATGATTAATTTATTTCCGGAAATTTGCGGTGTAACCGGAATATTCGCCCCGGTGTCTTTCCGCACCAGGGTAATAACCGGTGTTGAAATATTGGGGTCGTAATGGGCTAAATCGCCGTAGATGGGCTTATCAAAAGTCACGCTGATTTCTTCGCCTTTTTTCAGGTAACCGTCGGCCGGCGTGGGTGTACCAAAAGGTGCAATAGAACTCCGATCGATGATGCCGCTTTGGACACTGGAGGTGGTAGTACCGTTTTCGCCGCAGGAAACCACGGCCCGCAAATCGTACTCGCCATCAGCCAAATTGGTCACATTCCACTGAAAATCAATAAAAGGTTGTTCAAAAGCGCCGGCCGATTTTAAGTAGGTAACTACCCGGGACCAGCCTTCGCCTTTGCGGCGGTATTCCAGACTTACCGATTCGAGCGTTGGGTTGTTTTTATCGTATCCGGTAAGCGCCACATTCAGCCTGTTGCTGCTGCTTTTGGTTATTTTCCAGCCGTCACCGGGTAGCGATAGGGCTACGTTGCTGCACTGGCTCTGGAAATACACGTTTATCAGCTCCGAAGTAGAAGCGCCGCTACCTACTTCCTGACAGGTGGGGTACATGAGTAACTGAATGCCTTCGTACACCGAGGCCAACGGGCCGCGCTCAATGGTTAAGGTAGCATTAAGCACCTGGTTATACTCGAGCCAGAAAGTAGCCGGATCGCTGTTGATAATCTGGCCGCCCAGCTTCACAATGGCGCCATCGGGGTTGGTGGTACTAATTACTTTAACCTGGTATTCGCGGGCTTCGCGGCTTTCGCTTTGATTGGTTAAGGCAGCCCGGAATACGGCGGGAGTATTTAGGGGCACATTGCTAACTGTCGGCGGAAAAACCTGGATGCGCGACATGTCGCGGGCCTGGGTACCGGGCTCGTGCGGGCAGCTGGTAGTTCCGGATTTAATCCGGAAAGCGGGTACGCCTTTGGCTTTATCCTTTAAAATATCTACACTAATAAAATCACCTTTGTCATCGTCTTCTAAATGATAACTTACGGTCTGGGTAGTGGTATTATCAGAACCCGAAGTGTTGGTAGTAGACCACCGGAAACTGGCGGTAACCCCAAACTGGCTATCGAACCAGGCCCCCGATTCATTGTCGATTTTAGCACCAATAGACAAATCCAGGTTTACAAACTGGTTGTATTCGTAAGATTCAGAAGAGGTGGTATCGACGGTAGAAGTATTGGTATAGGCTGCTCCGGCGCTGAAAGAAATATTCTCTTTAAACTCGGCATCCTGGTTCCGGTTCTTTTCGTTCTTTTCCAGAATATTTTTCCAGGCAATTAGGGCATAAATATTCCGGTTAGCTTCTTCGGTGTCGCCGGCAGTAATAGCCGCATCGCGCAAACTTTCCAGAAGCGGAATTAAAGTTTCTTTTATGTGCCGCTCGGTATAAATAAACGTGGTGGCGAAATCAGTCATGGCCATAGAAGCGGTGGTTTTGATATTGGCTTCGCAATTATTTTTATCAAATGTCAGCTCATCGGCAAATGAAAACTCCTGGTTAAAAGCAGCGCCAATATACACATCGCCCAGGTTGCCCACGTAATCAAACTCCGGCGAAGTAGAATAATCTTCGGTAAAAGTAATGGTGGTATACATGCCGGAACGATTAAAATTATCGCGGCCGGCTACGGCTTTAAAGTCGATGGTGGTACCGGCTCCGTTCGACGAAAACGGGGTTAATACTTTGGCGCCAATGAGAAGGTTGGCATAAGCGCCGGCCTCGCCGCCTACCAGCACCTCCGAAGTCTGGAATTGCGTAAAGCTAGTACCTTTAGAAATGGTCATGTAGCTCTTATCGCCTGGTGGATCGTGCAAAACCAACATGGGCAAATCTGGGGAACGGGTTACAAACGAGGGGGCTCCTACTTTAGAACCGGTTACCATAAACCAGTCTTCTTTAACCACCGGATCTAAAAAGCCAATATCGGCTTTCAGGTAAAAAAGTTTCTGGTGGTTACGGATGGTACTCACGG
Organism: Adhaeribacter sp.; assembly: GCF_057359045.1. NCBI lineage: Bacteria > Pseudomonadati > Bacteroidota > Cytophagia > Cytophagales > Hymenobacteraceae > Adhaeribacter > Adhaeribacter sp. The sequence continues at coordinate 17,392 of NZ_JBMQUD010000122.1, read as the reverse complement.
CAATTTCGGGGTTACCTGCCACTAAATCGTAATATACATAACCATGCTCATTAATATCCAACGTAATGGGCTGCGGCTCATCACCCACAAAATCGTAAAGGGTTACTTTACCGGAATTAATGGGGCAACCCGGAATGCCGTTAGCGCTTTGCTCGGCAAAATAAATGGCCATCCGGTACTTCATACCTTGTTCCATTAACCGGATTTGATTAGGTCCGGAGCAGGCACTATCAATACCAGCCGCCGCATAATCTATCTTTACAACTATCGGTGCCCGATAAATAAATTCGGCAATGGGGGAAATTTCAGCTTTGGTAGTTGTAACATTGTAAGTAGTATCGGTGCGAGCGGGCGTTGTTACCACCTTACCATTAGGTAAAGTTTCAGTTTTTGCCGGTATTTGGGTAACTACCGCTACCGAGTCTTTGGTGGTTAAGGTATCGCGTACCGTTAAATTAACTTTTACTACTTTGTTCGCAAACTGGTACATAATATTGGAGTTAGTGCCCCCATTACCAGTATTAATGCTCTTTACCCGCACCTCATACGCCCGGGCCGGCAGGTTAGCAATAGTAAGTACGCCCGTAGAACCCACCGTATGGTTTACCTGATAACAAATTACGCCGCCATCGTTGTTGGTTAGTTCCACTACGGCCGATTGCGCAATCGACCGCTCACAGCCACCCTGTACCACAATTTTTAACACATCGGTTTGGGTATCCTGGAAATTTAAATCTGAAATATCGCCGGTTACATTTTGAGTAGCTACGGTGGTAAAAGTGTGGTGCAGGTATTTGGGTTTAAAAGTATAGTTACCTTCTTCCTGCAAGGCTACTTTGTAATTCCCCTGCGCATCCGTTCGGATGCCCCGGTCTTCGTTGTTAATCAGAATGGTTACATCTTTTATACCGCAGGAGCTGGGCCAAGTAACTTTACCCTGTACCGTAAACACGGTTTCGTCGGTAAAATCTACCCCGGCTACAACCGGTGTATTCAGGTCTAGTTTCCGGACAATGGTAGGTTTGGTAAATACGTGGGTACCTTTGGAGGCCGTAACATTAAATTCGCCTTCGGTATAATAATAAATACCTTTTATTTCATAATAGCCGGTCTCGTCGGTGGTAGTGGTATAAGAGGCGTACGTAACGGCACCGGCTGGGGTAATGGTGCTTTTTTGCGCAACCGTAACGGTAACGCCCGATACGCCCGCGCCAAACTTAGATTTTATGGTTCCTCTTATAACGCCATTTGCTGCCCGGTAGCCATCACCGCGCGAAGGTTTGTATTCTGTTCCGGAAGCGATCGGGTAGATGTAATAATTGTATTTAAAGCCCGGAATTGCTTCGAAATCGTTGTAAGAAGTAGCATTTTTATTTAGAATTTCCAGTTCTTCGAGGTTAGCGATATTTACCGGGTTGCCGGGCTCTACCCCGGGTTTGGAGCGCATTATTTTTACGTTCTCGGCAAATGCCGAAAGGTTTTGCCAGGTAATATTAACGCGATTGGCATAAGCCCCTTGCGATACCGTTACGCCGGCCGATTTGGTGGAACCGGTAGCAGTAGTACTTAAGGTCGATTCGTGGGTTCCCCAGTCGGTGGTGTAAGAAGTTACGCGGTAGGTATGGGTTTCGCCGGGGCTCACATTGGTATCGCGCCAGGTCATGTCGCTGCCGTTGGCATTAAGGGTAGCCACCGGTGTAGTGCCATTATCGCGGTAAATTCTATATTTTAATCTTCTTTCTTGTACCGTACCGTAGTTCCAGTTACCGGTATAATTTACCACATGGTTTACCACATCTGGTATATGCGATCCTTTTTTCCAGCTTACATCAATATATTCGTAAGCGGCACCACTGGTAGCGGTTACATTGGTTGGCCGGTAAATAGGATCAGTAGTATAAGAGTAGGGGCCATTGTTAAAAATCACATCGTCGCCGCAGCCGGCAGAATAATCGGCTACTACCCAAAACGGACTAATGGTGCGGTTGGGCCCAATGGGATAATAAACCGAACCGCTGGTAGCCGTACCAATTTCCTGCTGCCAATATTTAAGATGGTCGGGCTCACTGTTCCCATTGGCACCTCCAATTACCTCAAACCAATGGTAACAATCGCCCCGCCAGCCGGTAAAACTAATACGATGGTGGTAATCACTTCTTTCACTGGTATGGCGGGTAATGGTATGCTGGGCCGATGCCCAAAAAGGAGTTAGGCAAAGCGCCCAGAGTAATATTACCCAGTAGCGTGCGTTTTTGCCCGGCATGGTACGGGGTGGCGGGTACAAATTTCTCATAAGTAGTTTTTAGTGGTTAGAAATTGATTAAAGGGTAAAAACATTTTTATCTAAAGCATTATAAAATCATGTGGGCAGGGCAATATCTGGACAGCGCTGAGGCAAGCCGCTGTAGTTTAGGTTACACTCAAGCGCACCGGTAGATATGAGGGTAAGTTTTAAAGCCGATTTTCCAGAGAGAAAAGCAGTTGCTGTGGGTTTTGATATTCCCGTAGAAAGGCCGTTTTATATTTTAACCTTGCGGCGGATGAGCAGGTATTCATACTGCAGTTGGTTAAACTGGGCGGCTGTTGCCCAATGCAACCGGGCCTGGGCTTTATCGCCTTGGGCTAACTGCGCGGTTCCGGCCAGGTACCAGGTGCGCGGGTCGTAGGGGTTGGCTTTGCTAAACGCCAGAATAGCTGTTTGGTATTGCTTTTCCTGCATAGCAACTAATCCGCGTAAACGCTGGGCATCCTGCTTCGCCAGTACATCTTCGTAAGCAACCGCCAGTTTTTGGTAAGCCGTAAGCTTTTGGCGGGCAACCGTAGCATTTTTATCAGCTAAGGCTATTTCAACTTCCCGGGCCAGAAAGCTTAGTCGGGCCGCATTTTTCCAGTTGGCAAAACCTGCGGCCTGTTCGGCCAGTTTCTGGGCCTGCTCGTACTGCGCCCAGGCCAAAGAAATATTATTTTGCGCCAGGTAAATATTGCCTACATGGTTATGGGCGGCAGCCTGCGCCCAGGCATCCGGGCTCTTCCGGGCCAAATCCAGGCTTTTCTTTGCTTCTATTAAAGCTTTATCATATTTACCTTCGTCTATATAAATAACACTTAAAGCAAATAGAGCCTGGCGGTGCCAATTCTCATCAGGGGCTAGCGCCAATAGTTTTTCGGAATATTCGCGGGCTTCGGCAGGCTTATTTTGCAACACATGAACCGTGCTCAACCCTATATACGCCGGGTAAAACTGTGGGTCGCGTTGCAAAGCGGCCGCAAAAGATTTGGTCGCCTCCGGGTAAAGGCCTTTTTTCAGGTATAAATTGCCCGCTGCCAGGTAACCTTGCGGTTCATCGGGTAGCAGTTGCTGGTATTTACGGATAGCTTCATCGGCAACCGGAAATTGCCCCGTATTTACCGCTATTTGACCCAGCCACAAGCTAAACGGCGGAAAGTCGGGGGCTATTTTTATTCCGGTTTTAAGAATCTCAGCGGCCGCGGTATAATCGACCTGGCTCAGGTAAAAATGGGCCTGCGCTAAATAAATTCGTTGGTCGTTCGGATATTTTTGCACTAACTTTTGGAGCAAAGCAACAGCTTGGGCTGGTTGCCCGTTGGCCCGGGCCTGCTCTATCTGTATAAGTAAGCGCTCGCCGGCCGAAGCTTTATCCTGCCAGGCAATAGCCTGTTTTAAATTTTTAACATAAGCCATACTGGGTTGCGGCGATACCTGGGCCAGGTATAAATAAGCTATGGCACAACTGGAATCGTTGGCTAAGGCTTTGGTAAAATAGTACCGGGCTTGGTCCAGGTGCTGGTTTTCGGCTAAATCGCGACCGGCGATTAAAGCCGCGCGGGCAGTGCCCGAAGCCGTTGTGACAGGAATGCTCTGGCTTAAGCCCGGAACAGCACCCACCCCAAATAATAAGCTACTTACCCCTAACCAAAGCAGCAGCCGGGCATTATCACGTACAGATGAGTAAATTTTTATCATATTGCCGTATTTATAAATGTTTTAATCCTTTAAAAACCAATAATTACCCGCTACCCAATGCGGTGGCAGATACGCCACCGCTGGTATAATATTTCTGTTAAAAAACTGTGCTTGTACCGCTGACCATGTTGTAGAAGTAGGCCGGAAGGTGAATATTATTCCGAAAAAAACGTAAAAAAAGGGGTGGACATTTAGGGTGACAATTTATAAGAATCAAATAATCAATAACTTACAAAACAATCTTTCATTAAGCGTTGGCCATGCCATACTGCCGACGGACCTTAATAGCCAGCAAAAAGCTTAACCTAAAGACGGTGGGCAGAAGACCAATTTGGCTCGGAGAATATTGTAGCGGTTAATATTTGCCGTACTCGGGTGTAAAAAGGCTATTATCAGGACACACCCCTTGCAAGCCAGCCCTATACAGAATTCAAAGAATGCCAGAATCTTGGTTGCAGAAGAATTTTCTGTTTAAGGAGTAAAACAGGTAATTAGCCTATACGGTAAGTTGCCGGTATGACTTTCTATTCCGAAGATAGCCTGCGAGAGTAGACGAAAAGAAATTGAAATTTTATAGCAAATCAGCCATTGTATCTCTGTGTCCCGATTGCAGGTGTAAAAAGGAGAGCTTACCGGCAGGTATTTTTTGTAGGCTGATCGAGAGGTTGGAAAAGATTTATGGTAAAGGCTGGTAATTGCCGCCTTATTTTTTTCATCTAGTGCTTCGTCAAATTAAAAATTAAGAATTATGACTTGGGGTAATAAGCGTTCTTTAACATTTTGCCCCATCTATTTCTAAAAATTAATTTGGCGAAACCCTAGTTTTATACCTATTGTGGTGCTTTTGTTGCTTTGAATAAATTATTCGTCCGTTTCAAAGCCCGGGTTCCAGACAATTTCCCATAAGTGTTGGTCCAGATCCTGAAAATAACCGGCATAACCGCCGTAAAATGTATCTTGGGCGGGTTTAACAATTTTTGCTCAGGCCTTTTTTGCCTGTTCCATTACTGCATCTACTTCTTTTTTGCTCGCTACATTATGCCCAATGGTAAAATCGGTAGCAGCGGGTTTTGCTTGCGTTAAATTGGTATCGTGCGAAATACTTTTTCTGGGCCATAAAGCCAATCTTACCCCTTGCTGCAACTCAAAAAAGGCAACCGCGCCGTAGGCAAACTCTTTCCCAATAATGCCTTTTGTCGGCAAGCCCAGGCCATCTCTGTAAAATTCAACGGCTTTTTCTAAATCATCTACCCCTAGAGTTAATACGGTAAGCCTGGGTTGCATACTTTTTGCTTTCTTAATAATATTGGGTGTACTTCAGGTAATTTTATAAAATACAACCTTTAATATATTTAAGGCAATCCATTTTGCCGGTACGGCCGTTTCCCTATTGCTTTTCTTTTGCCCAACTTACGCTAAGCTTGTAAAATATTCGGCCAGATCTCTTTCCGAATCGCAGGCCAGTTTTTTGCGCAGCCGGTGGCGGGCTTTTTTTACGCTTTCAATTTCTACACCCAGCGCGCCAGCCATTTCGCGGGTAGTTAGCCCCAACCGGAATAATGCGGCCAACCGGGTATCGTTGGCCGACAAAGTAGGATATTTGGTTTTGAGGTTAGTAAAAAAAGAAGGATAAACTGTTTGAAATAATTCTTTAAAATGTTGCCAGTCTTCTTCCCGAAGTACTTTTAAACTCGAAAGCTCGGTTTTACTGGCCGTTAGCGTAGCTGTATTTTCCGTTGCCACCAAGGTTAGCTGCTCCTGCAATTGTAAAACGGCTTCGTTGCTCTGAATTAATTCGCGGGTATATTTTTCCAGCTTGTCTTTCAGGTGGGCATGCTCCAGGGTGGCGTGCTCCAGCTTAAGTTGCTGCATGGCATTTTCTTTTTCTTTTAACAACAGTTTTTTACGCTGCAATAAAATAAACAAAGCCGCCCCTATTACCACCAGCAGCGCCATACCGGCTAAATAAAAATTACGCTGCTGTTGTATTTTTTTTTCGGCTTCCAAACGGTTAATAGCCAGTTGCTTTTTATGGGTATCGTAGGCCACTTCGGCCATAACTACCGCCTTGGCTTTTTCTTCGTTCAGCAGACTGTCGGCTACCAACTGGTGTTGGGCTAATGTGCTGTAAGCTTGCTGGTAATTACCACTGGTCGAAAGCAAACGGGCATGTAACGCTAAAGCTTGTTTTTTGCCCGACAAAGTGCCGTAATGCTTAGCGTAGGTTAAGGCTTTTTCCGAAAAGGCAACTGCTTCCCGCAGCTTTCCGTTGGCCTGCGCAATGGCTGCCAGTTGGGTATAACTGTGCATTAGCCCTTGGTTCTCGCCGATAGCTAACTTTATTTGCTGCGAACGCACTGCCAACGTTTGGCTAAGCGCCAGCTGTTTGCGGGCTAAGGCAATCTGGGCCAAATCGTGGTAAGCAATGGCTTCGTTCCGGCGCTCTTCTAAAGCCTGACTTACCGTAACAGCTTCCTGTAAACAACGCCAGGCCGGGCCATACTGTAAGGTGTCGCCGGCATCGCCCAGCTCAGTATAAACCAGACCTAAATTTATTAAGGCAGTTACTATTTGTTTATTATTCTCGATTTTACGGGCCATTGCCAACGATTTCTGCAAAACAGGTAAAGCCTTGGCTAAATCATTCATTTCCCGGTACAAAAAACCCAGGTTAGATAAGTTAAGACATACCCTACGCTGGTCGGCAGCTTTCTCGTTTAAGGCCAGGGCTTTTAGCAGGTTTTCGGTAGCTTTAGGGAAATCGCCAATATTTTTATACACCAACGAAATATTATTATAAATGCCGGAAGACGGCGAGGCTTCCGGAACTTGCTGCAAAAGCCGGAGCGCCAAATTATATTTATTTAGCGCCTGGGCGTAGGCTTGCTGCTTAAAATCTACCTGCCCCAAAGCATTTAGCCTGTCCGATTCCCCCTTTAAATCTTTTATTTTTTTGCTGATGTTTAAAGCCTGATTAAAATAGATTTTGGCCGAATCCAGAGCAGAACGATCGTAGTAAACGTAGCCAATATTTTCTAATGCCTTGGCTTCTTCTGTTGGTTTATGTAAGTGCCGGGCAATGGTTAAAGCCCGCCGTCCGTACCTTAGCGCCTCACTGGGTTGGGTAAAAGATAAATCAAAAGATAATTGCAGGGAGCGCTGTAAAACCTGGGGCTGTAAAGAATCGGCAGGCACCGCTGTACCGGGTAAAACCTGGGCACAAACCACGCCACCCAAAGCGGTATGCAAAACAAAGGCAAAGCATAATCCGGTTATTATTTTAGTTATCCGGAACCGGAGGAAAAGTGGCTTCTGCATACGTAGTGGCAATAAAAGGCTAACTAACTACTAATCAAATACATTTTTTTTAAAATTAAAATATCGCATAAAAATTTTCCTATATTAAAAAACAATATCAACCTGCAACGCTCTGGTAATGGTAAAATAACTGATAAACCTAAACCTGTAAGCTGGCCTTCAGATACGCTCAAGAAGATCATTTTTAACCAACCCGGCCTATTTCTTAACTAAATACCTGCTTTGTAAATCAGCTTTACATTCAGACAGGTTATACAGTAGCAGGGTTTAAGGTAACTTTGCCAGTGGTAACTGCGCAAGAAAAACTGTTTTACTTAATGCCCAATTTTGGCCAGATGTAAAGGTTGACTACAGGTTAACGCAAAATGCCAGTATAAACCGCAGGTTTAACTTCGTTTATTGCCTTTTTATTATTTATTTGCCAACAGGCAAACGTAGGTTGTTGGCCTGGCTACCGGCATTTAATTTAATTAACGCGTTTCGGCGCATTAAGCAGTTAAAAATATGGGAGCAGCATATTTAACCTACCTGGCCCGCAAAGATTAAATAATACGTTTATTCATGACCAAGTTAAGTGTAAACATAAACAAAATTGCTACCCTCCGGAATGCCCGCGGCGGCAACCGGCCCGATGTGGTACAGGCCGCACTGGATTGCGAACGTTTTGGTGCCCAGGGTATAACTGTACACCCGCGCCCCGATGAGCGCCACATTCGGTACCAGGATGTACTGGATTTAAAACCACTGGTAAAAACGGAATTTAATATTGAGGGGAATCCCACCCCGGAATTTCTGGCCCTGGTAAAGAAAGTAAAACCCGAGCAGGTAACCCTGGTACCCGATGCCCCCGAGGCCATTACCTCCAATGCCGGCTGGGATACGATTAAGCACCAGGCTTATTTAAAAGGAATTATCTCGGACTTAAAAGCCTTGGGCATCCGCGTTTCGATATTTGTAGACCCGGTAATAGAAATGGTAGAAGGCGCAGCCCTAACCGGCACCGACCGCATAGAGCTTTATACCGAAGCCTACGCCAAAGGCTATTTGCAAGACCCCACGGCTGCTGTGGCACCTTACGCCGCCGCCGCCACACGGGCTGTGGCCCTGGGCTTAGGCATTAATGCCGGCCACGACCTGGATTTAGAAAACCTGAAGTATTTAAAACAAAATATACCGGGCTTGCTCGAGGTTTCTATTGGCCACGCCCTTATTTGCGATGCTTTGTATTATGGCTTAGAAAATACCATTCAGCTTTATTTGCGGCAGTTGGTTTAGGTAGTAGCCTTTGGTAAAGAGCGTTGTAATTGGTTATTAAATAAGTCAGAGCTGGCTTTTATGAATAACTACCTGCGGGTAAATGTTTAGGAAACAGGTCCTCCGGACAAGAACCTGGTGGCCGCCAGCCTAAAATTTGTATATTTTGGCTCAGGTTTTAGTTCGGAATATTATTCTTATATCTAAGACCAATATTCCGAACTAAAACCTAAGCAACAGGCGTTTACATCCGGATGTGGGCGTTTTTTAAGGCAAATGCCCGCCCATACTAAAAATATTTGCCGGTAAAATATTACCGGCATAAACACCTGCCTGGGGTATATTTTAACCCCTGGTTAGGCCGTAGCGCTAAATCCAAACAAACATTAACAAACTATACTTTATTTATCTTGCTGCCGATATACATAAAATTACTAAAGACCCTCGCCTTTGTAGCCGCTTTTTTGTATGCTTTGCGGTTTTTAATCAGCTTCTTATCTAAAGAACGCAGCGTTTATGTACCTGACCCCAGCCGGCATTTTTTTATGCTTTTCTGGGCTTTGCTCTGCCTGATGGTAGCGGCACCTTTGTTGGTTACCTACATTGTTTCGCCTCGTCAGTCGCCGTTAGAAGCCTCTTTGCTTTTAACCTTGGGCGTGGTGCTGGCGTCTTTTTCGTTACCGGTTTTTGCCTTGCACATCCAATACTTTTTCAACGATTTCCAGAAGCTGGTAGAACTCGACAAGAAAAACGAAACGTTTAAAATTTACGACGTCCGGAAAAAGCTCTTTTACCGTAAAGAAGATATTGTGCGGGTAACGCGGGTACAGTGCCGGTCGGGGCGTTTTTTCTGGAGCAACTACGAGTACATTACTTTCGAAATAAAAAACGGCAGCCTGATAACGCTTACCTCGCTGTTAATGCCCCTGGATAAACTTACCCGGTTTATTAATCAAAACCGCATTCAGGTGCAGCATAAATCAATCTGCTTTATTTAATCTCAGCTTATGAAATTACACTTCCGGGAAATGGGCGCGGGCTCGCCCCTCATTATTTTACACGGGTTATTTGGCTTATCTGATAACTGGCAAACCCTGGCTAAATATTTAGCCCAGAAATATAAAATATACCTGGTAGACTTACGTAACCACGGCCGCTCGCCGCACAGTCCCGATTTTAATCAAAGCCTGATGGCCCAGGATATTCTGGAACTAATGCAGGATGAACAGCTGGACCAAGCTGCTATTATGGGACATTCTATGGGCGGCAAAGTGGCCATGTACTTTGCCCTGGCGCACCCCGATAAAGTATCTAAATTAATTGTAGTAGATATTGCCCCTAAATATTACCGGCCACACCACCAGGATATTCTGGCGGCCCTGAATGCCGTAAACCTGGCGCAGGTTAAATCGCGCACCGAAGTAGACGAAGCCCTGGCCCAATATATTCAGGAAGAAGATGTACGGCTTTTTTTAGCGAAAAACCTGTACCGGCAAGAAGATAATTCTTTTGCCTGGCGCATGAATATTCCGGTTATTCAGGCCCACATAGACGAAGTAGGCAAAGAAATAACCGCCGAAGAACCATTTTTAAAACCAACCCTGTTTATACGAGGCGGCAACTCGCGGTATATTAAACCCGATGAAGACATGCCTTTGATTGAGAAATTTTTTCCGGTGGCCCAACTCCAAACCATTCCCAATACCGGCCACTGGGTACACGCCGAAGCACCGCAGGAATTTTACAACCAGGTAGTTCATTTTTTAGACTAGTTCCAGTAGTGCTTTTGTTGGCGTAATATTTACAACCCCAGCTCTAAAGTGTGGTGTTAAGCTAAAATATTTTCTTTTCGTATGAAGAGAAAGGACTTAACCCGCTTTATAATGGAAGAATCTGCCATAAAGTTAGCCGCTGTAATCCAGCACCAGAAAGAATATTTTGCCAGCGGCAGTACCCGGCCGTTGGGTTTCCGGGTACAAATGCTCCAGCGGTTCATGCAGGCCATTCAGGAAGAAGAAGACCAAATTACAAAAGCTTTGGCCGCCGACTTTGGGAAGCCGGCTTTTGAAACCTACGCTACCGAAATTGGTATTTTGCTTTCTGAGATTAGGTTTACCCTCCGTAACCTGAAAAAATGGATAAAACCTAAACGGGTAAAGGGTAGCTTATTTAATTTTCCGTCGCGCGATTATATATATCCTGAGCCTTATGGCGTCTCCTTGGTTATCGGGGCCTGGAATTATCCGTTTCAGCTTACCTTGTCGCCGGTAATCGGGTCTATCGCGGCGGGGGGCTGCGCTATCTTAAAACCATCGGAGTTAACCCCGGCTACTAGCGAAATAACGGCTAAACTTATACAAAAGCATTTTCCGCCAGAATACCTGGCAGTAATACAGGGCGGGCCCGAAACCAGCCAGGCGCTGTTGGAACTGCCTTTCGATAAAATATTTTTTACCGGCAGCATTCCGGTGGGCAAAATTGTAGCCATAGCCGCAGCCAAACAACTAATTCCGGTTACGCTGGAGCTAGGCGGCAAGAGCCCGTGTATTGTTGACCAAACCGCCGATTTAAAGCTTGCTGCCCGCCGTATTGTGTGGGGTAAATTCCTGAATGCCGGCCAAACCTGCGTTGCCCCCGATTACCTGCTGGTCCAGGAAAATATACTACCGGCTTTTCTCGCGCAACTGGCCCAAACCATTACCCAATTTTATGGCCCTAACCCAGCCCAAAGTCCCGATTTTGCCCGCATTATTAACCAGCGGCATTTTACCCGGCTCAGTAACCTGCTGCCAGGCGCTACGGTTTATACGGGCGGCCAAACCGATGCCGAGAAATTATACATAGCTCCTACTCTGATTACAGAGGTAAACTGGCACCACCCTATTATGCAGGAAGAAATATTTGGTCCGCTGCTGCCCGTATTGCCATTCCGTACGTTAAGCGAAGCCATTGCCCAGGTAAATGCCCAGCCTAAACCGTTGGCGCTCTATTTTTTCTCGCGTAATAAAAAGGCCCAGGCTACGGTGTTGGCGCAAACCTCGTCGGGAGGAGCCTGCCTGAACGAAACCGTATCGCATTTGGCCAATCCGCACTTGCCTTTTGGTGGCGTGGGGGCCAGCGGCCAGGGCAATTACCACGGCAAAGCCAGTTTCAATGCTTTTTCGCACCATAAAAGCGTACTCAAAAAACCATTTCGCCCCGATTTGCCCTTGCGCTACCCACCCTACGAGGGTAAATTAAGTTGGGTAAAAAATGCATTTCGCTGGATATAGCCCCGGCAAGTTGTAATTTTATCCCGAAACTGATTTACCTACTTCCAGGCCGCTATTCTAATATGACCACTAAAAATTCAGGCACGCTTTATTTAATTCCGACTGTTTTAGCCGAAGATACGGCCCACACCGTTATACCACCCGAAGTGGTTTCGGCGGTGAGTGGCCTTTCTTATTTTATTGTGGAGAATGCCCGTACGGCCCGCCGCTACATTAAAACCGTAGCCCCGACCAAGGTAATTGAAGAATTGCAAATTGTAGTAATCGATAAAGATTCGTCGGAAGCGGAAGTTAGAAAAGCATTGCAGCCTTTGCAGAACGGGATAAGCGCCGGTATTATTTCGGAAGCGGGCTGCCCCGGCGTAGCCGATCCGGGAGCCGAAGTAGTAAAGTTTGCGCACCGGCAGGGCATACAAGTAAAACCCCTGGTGGGCCCATCGGCTATTTTGCTATCGCTTATGGCTTCGGGTTTTAACGGCCAATCGTTTGCGTTTCACGGGTATTTGCCCATCGAAAAAAAAGACCGCATTCAGGCCATCCGCACCCTCGAAAAAGATATGCTGCAACGCGACCAAACGCAAATATTCATGGAAACGCCTTACCGCAACAACCAACTCCTCCAGGATGTAACCCAACACCTCACCCCCACTTACCGCCTCTGCGTGGCTGCCAATATTACCGCCTCCAACGAGTTTATCAAAACCGATACCATTGCCAACTGGAAGAAGAATTTACCGGATTTGCACAAGCAACCGGCGGTGTTTTTGTTGTATAAGTGAGACTATTTTTATAATTTAAAAGGCTGCTATTATTCTATAGCAGAGGCGATTATTCAGAAGGTTCTAACGTGGATATTATTGTGACTTGTAAAAGAGGTATTGGTTAGTTTCTTTTGACCTTAAAGGTTTCTTGGAATCTGTTTTGGGCAGGAAAGTAGACTTGGTAACGGAAAATTCATTAAGAAAGCAATGGCAGGAAAGTATTCTTAGCCAGGTAAAATATTTATGAAAAAAGAGGAGGTTCCAGGAATATCTGGCAGATATGATAGATACACGCGCCAGTATATTGGTAATAGCAAACCGGTAAGAAATCAATCAAAATCTTACCGGCCTACCGAAACAGTTAAAATTGACTTTGTTTACTTAAAAAGCTGGTAAACAATATACGAGCTAACGTAAGCCAGGCCGCTCATGTAAATTAACTGCATAATGGGCCACTTCCAGCTTTTGGTTTCGCGGTACACCACGGCCAGCGTGCTCATACATTGCATGGCAAACACGTAGAATATCAGCAGCGAGAAAGAACGGGCCGGCGTAAAAAACGGCTGACCGGTAGCATCTTTTTCGGCGGATAGTTTTTCTTTAATGGTGCTGATGTTTTCGGAATCGCCTACACTGTAAATAGTAGAAATGGTACCCACAAACACTTCGCGGGCGGCAAAGGAAGTAAGCAAAGCAATGCCAATTTTCCAGTCGAAGCCCAGCGGCCGGATAGCCGGCTCAATGGCCCGGCCAAACAAGCCGGCGTAAGAGGCCTCCAGTTGGTGCGACGATATTAAATTATTTACTTCTTCTTCAGATAAATTTTGGCTAACCGCACGCTGCCGTACCTGCTGCTCGGCTGTTTCCATGGCATTACCGGGGCCGTACGATGCCATAACCCATAATATTACCGAAATAGCCACAATTACTTTACCAGCTTCAAATACAAAGGCTTTTACTTTTTCGATAATGGTAAGGCCTACATTTCGCCAGCGGGGCATTTTGTACACCGGAAACTCCATAATAAAGTAGCTGCGCTCTTTGGCCTTTAAAATCAGTTTCATGACCAATGCCGAGAATATAGCCGCCAGGAAACCGAGTAAATACAAGCCCATGAGTACAATGCCCTGCAAATTCAGGAAGCCAAGGTAATATTTTTCGGGTACTACCAGCGCAATCAGTACGGTATAAACCGGAATACGGGCCGAACAGCTCATGAGCGGCGTTACAAAAATCGTAATCATCCGGTCTTTCCAGTTATCGATGTTGCGGGCCGCCATAACAGCTGGCACGGCACAGGCTACGCCCGAAATAAGCGGCACAATGCTTTTACCGTTCAGGCCAAACTTACGCATGATTTTATCCATCATAAACGTAACGCGGGCCATGTAGCCAGTCTCTTCCAGCACCGCTATAAAGGCAAAAAGCAAGGCAATTTGCGGAATAAAGATTAATACGCCACCCAAACCAGCAATTACGCCTTCGGTGAGCAAATCAACCAACGGACCGCTAAACTGACTTTGGATAAACTGGTTTAAGGATGCTACACCCAAATCAATTAAATCCATGGGGTACGTGGCCCAGGCAAAAATGGCCTGAAACATCATAAACAGAACCCCAAAAAATATTAAATAGCCCCAGACTTTGTGGGTTAAAACCTGGTCGAGCTTGTTGCTGAATTTTTCGTTCGATTCGGCGCGGGTTACTTTTACCGAATCCAGGAGCAGTTCATTTATTACCGTATATCGTTCTATGGTTTCGCTGGCCTGCAGCGTATTAGAATTAAAGCCGTATTGCTCGCGCAGCTCTTCAATATAACTTTTATCTGATTCGCTCAGGAACGATAATTTTTTATACTGGTGCGCGTAGTGCAGGGCCAGATAATCGTTTTTCAGCTCAAAATAATACCGGATTTGCCGCACCAGTACCATCAGCTCTTCGGGTATCTGGTAAAAAGTTTTAACTGGCTTTTCCAGCTGTTGCGATACCAATATTTTTAAGGCCGTAATACCTACACCATTGCGGGCATTCATAGGCACCACCGGCACGCCTAAATCGCGTTGCAGTTGCTCTACGTTAATTTTTATGCCGTGCGTTTCGGCCACATCGGTCATATTCAGGCCCAAAACGGCCGGAATGCCCAAATCGGCCAATTGGGTATACAGCAATAAATTCCGTTTCAGGTTAGAGGCGTCTACCGTAATAATTAAAACATCGGGATATAAAGCCGATTTTTTGTTATACAGTAAATCAATAATTACTTTCTCGTCGAGCGATTTGGGGTACAGACTATACGTACCGGGCAAGTCTATTATCTGGACTTTGTGCTGCGGCGTGAGGTGGCTGATACCGGTTTTTTTATCGACGGTAACGCCGGGGAAGTTACCCACCTTTTGGTTAAGGCCGGTAAGCTGGTTAAATAAAGAGGATTTGCCCGAGTTTGGGTTGCCAATAAGGGCTATTTTGGAGATCGCATTTTTGGCAGGAGTTTTTACTACCGTTGCTGCTGTCGTTCCTATCACTTCTGCCATAGACTACTATTTGAGCATAATGGTTGCTGCTTCGTCTAAACGCAAAGAAAGGGTATAATCGTTTACAATAATGGTTACCGGGTCGCCCAGAGGGGCTTTGCTGTTCATTTTAACTTCTGTGCCGGGTATACAACCCATTTCCAGCAGTTTCAACGACATTTCCTGATCCTGCAGACAGCAAATGGTACCTTTTTCTCCTATTTTAAGATCCCGGACACTACGTTGTTGTTTCTGCACCTTATGCTTATTTAGACTTGTTATAAACAACTGCAAGTTACAAGGTGTTCCGTTTTATTCCAAAATATGTTTTTGATTTTATAAGGGTTAATGGCTCTACTAATTTATATTTTGGTCCCGAAACTTTTCTCTGACTTAATTAAGCATAGCTACGGCAGAAAAAACCAAACAATTAAACTGGCTAAGTTTTCCTCTTTTCGTTTCTTTCGTCGTTGGCCAGGAAAATATTTCGCATGTAATTTCCCGCTTTGTCTATAAACTCGGCATTTTCTTCCAGCGGACCCAAATTGACGTTAGGCGCTCCTTCTAGTTGCTCCGGAAACAAAATAATATAGCTGTTTTGCTTAAAATATTTAGTTAAATAATGTGGTAATTTTTCGGTTTCGGGATGATAAGATAAATGCCCTTTGCGCGACGAAATAATAATAAATAAATCGTCTTGCTTTACTTCGCGGCTAAAGATCAAAAACTCTTCCCAGTTCTGGAAAGGTTCAAACGTAATATTTAGCGGCGATTTATCGCTTTCGTTCAGGCGCTGCAATATTTTTACGGTAAGGGGTTCGGCATAAATAAACAACGGCAAACCGGTACCCCGCGAAATAGTTTGGATGCGCTCGAACCAATGTTTAAAGCCTTGTTCGTATTCGGCTTTGGGAGGCACCGCCACCAGAATGCGCTTAAGGGTATTTATAGGTTGAGCAGCTTTGTAAATAAAAACGGTTTCGGAAATGCGGGAAAGGATTCTTTCGGTTACGCGGCCAAAAAAGCCATCGGCGGCATGTGCCTGCCGGTGCAAACCAATTATTAAGTCGGTAATATTATGTTCTTTAATGGTATAAATAATGCCGTTGCTAATATTTAAGTCGAAGCGGTTGATGGGTACCACGGTGTTGTCGGTAGCGGCGGCATGTTTTATCACATTATCCATCATTTTTTTACCCAGCGTCTGGCTGTTACCCGCAGCGTCGCGCTCGTCTCTTACGTGCAAAGCATAAATAGGCGCTTTACTTTTGTGCGGTTTTATCAGCAAAGCTAGGTCGGTTAAGTCGGTTACGGTATCGGGGTAAGCCAGCGAAATAAGGATTTTTTCGTCGGGCTCGTCGCCGGCAGCACTGTTGTGGCTGTTTTCTTCTAAAGCAATGCGTTGCGATGTTTTTTCTACCACAAAAGAGCTAATGGTACAGGTAACCAGAATCATTAAAATGGTACCATTTAAAACATCTTCGTTTAACAACCGAATAGGTTCACCGGTCAGGGTTTCGCCTAATATTACGTTGTAACCTACCAACACCACAGCCAGCGTGGCCCCTACCCGCGCATTGCTCAGCCCAAAAATCATTTGCCTTTCGTCGGGTGATAGTTTAAAACTTTTTTGGGTGAGCCAGGCTGCTATAAACTTACTTATAACCGCTAGCACAATCATTACCCCGGCTACTTTTAAGGCGCCTAGCCCTTTAAAGAGCACACTAAAATCAACCAGCATGCCTACCCCAATTAAAAAGAAAGGAATAAACAGGGCATTACCTACAAAGTCGATCCGGTTCATCAATGGCGAGGCATGCGGTATAAAACGGTTGATGGCCAGCCCCGACAAAAAGGCCCCGATAATAGCTTCCAAGCCGGCTACTTCGGCCAGAAACGAGCCCAGAAAAACAATGGCCAACACAAATATGTACTGCGAAATATTATCGTCGAACTTTTTGAAAAACCACCGCGCAATCAGCGGAAATACCAAAAACACAATGGCCGCAAATATTACCGACGAAACCGCCAGCCTGATCCAGAAAGCACTGCTGATATCGCCTTTGTACATACCCACAATGGCGGCCAGCACCAACAGGGCCAGAATATCAGTAATAATGGTACCGCCAATGGTTAACGTTACCGCTCTAATGCGATTTATACCATAACGACCGGTAATGGGATAGGCCACCAACGTATGCGAAGCAAACATTCTGGCCAGCAACACCGACGAGGGTAAATTAAAATTAAGAATATAATAAACTGCCACGGTACCAATAACCATGGGTACCA